>JAYEGQ010000128.1:0-15714 GCA_034659095.1 Thermotogota bacterium | reverse complement strand
CAAAGGGGTTTCTTTAGATGAAGAGATGTCAAATATGATCAAATACCAACAAGCCTTTAATGCCGCTGCAAGAGTGATTACAGCGGTAGATGAGATGATTCAGAGAATTATAGATGGTTTAGGAATTGTAGGAAGATAAGGAAATGGAGAAAATTGTTGATGAAAAAAGGATGTCGCAAATGTATTCTTTAAATAACGGCAACAAAACAGAAAAGAAGCTGAGAATCCCAAAAAGCAAAAATATTGTCATCCTTACAGGTGCGGGTGTGAGTACTAACTCCGGCATTTCTGATTTCAGGAGTTCTTCCGGTGTGTATTCCAGGTGGGATTCAAATAAAGTTTTTGATGTTGAGTATTTCAAACAAAACCCAAGGTATTTCTTTGATTTTGCTCGAGAAGAGCTTTACAGTTTTTCAGATAAGCAACCCAATATTACCCATGAGATCATAACTAAATGGGAGAAGGAAGGCTTTTTGAAGGCCTGTATCACGCAGAATATCGATATGTTGCACCAACGTGCCGGGACGAAGAACGTTTTGGAGATTCATGGTTCCATCGAACAATCTCACTGTTTGGATTGTCATCGTGGTTATGATATCGATCAAATGCGTGAACAGCTGTTTTTTCAGGATGTGCCGCTTTGTGAGTGTGGCGGGATCATTAAGCCGGATATCGTTTTCTTCGGAGAGATGTTGCCTCAGCGGGAGATAACGGAATCGTTTGAACAAGCGGCTCAGTGTGATGTGTTTATCGCCATAGGTACTTCTTTGGTAGTTTATCCGGCAGCTTCTCTTCCTTTGGCAGCAAAGGATAATGGGGCGAAATTGGTGATCATCAACCGTGAGCCAACGCCTTTGGATTCACTGGCGGATGAAGTGATTAGCGGTGAATTAAAAGAGATCATGCGGGCTTTAGATAACCAATAACACAATTAATACAACCAACAAAGCGATGATAATGTAAAACATGATTTCAATAGCGGAATAGTTTTTATTCAGTTTTTCCAGTTCATCTCTGAGATCGTTGTATTCGTTGTTGATAAATTTTTGAAGAATATCTGTTTTTTGTTCAATTCTCTCCAGACGTGTTTCCAGTTTCTTTGTCTCTTCATTCATGTCAATCACCCATTCTTTCCTTAATAATGCTGATGATTTGTTTTGGATCGGCTCGCCCTTTCGTTCGTTTAATCATTTGTCCGATAAACCATTTAAACAGTTCCTTTTTACCGCAGATATAGGCTTCGTATTGTTCTTCGTTTTCTGTGATGATTTCTTCCAGAATTACTTTTAATGAATTTCTGTCATCGATTTTGATCAGATTTTCTTCTTCGATGATGGTATCTACTGTTTTAGCTGTTTCGAAAAGTTTTTCCAGGAGTTTTTGCTTCATCATAGGTGCAATTCGGCCTGTTTTGATGCTTTGTAAAAGATAATACAGTTTTTCAGGTGTTAGTTGGGTTTCGTATATTTGTTTTCCCGTGTGATTGAGATAACCTTTGACGTCCCTGATGATGGTGTGTTTCATATCTTCAGCTTTAGAAATAGACATGGCTTGCTCAAAAAAATCTGCCAAGGGCCTGTCTGCTATCAATGTATTCACGATATCAAATCGGAGATCGTATTCATTCATCAAACGTTCCAGTCGTTTAAGAGGAAGTTCTGGGATCTGGTCTTTAACATCTTGTATTTGTTCTTCTGAAATGCATATCACCGGTAAATCCGGTTCTTTAAAATGACGGTAGTCTTTTAGGGTTTCCTTATCCCTGGATACCTTTGTGCATTTGCAACGTTCATCCCAGTTTTTCGTAATGGCTTGATCGGCTTTGAATGAACCAAAAGATTCTTTTAATTGGGTTTCTTCGTAACGTAAAGCACGTTCAAGGTTTTTAAAGGTATTTAGATTTTTTATTTCAACTCTTCCGGTTGATTCGTTTGTTTCAGTTTTTTGAAGAGAAATATTGGCATCGCATCGCAGCGATCCCGCTTCCATATGTCCGTCACAAACATTTAAATACAACAAAATCATTCGGATGGTCTCAAAGCAATCCACAGCCCCTTTGGCCGAAGCTATCTCAGGGGCAGTGACAATCTCAAGAAGTGGGATACCGCTTCGGTTGTAATCAAGCAAAGTAGTTTGATCTTCATGATCGTTATCTTTTCTGATCAGCGTCCTTGCCGAATCCTCTTCCATGTGTACACTGTTGATGGTAATTTTTTCCTTTCTCATCTCGGTTAATATTTCCACGAAGCCGTTTTTCCCTATAGGATGAAAGAATTGAGTAATCTGATAGCCTTTAGGCATATCGCGAGAAAAATAATTCTTTCGATCAAAGGAGGTTAACCGCCTTACTTCACAGTGAAAGGCAAGAGAAGCCTTTAAAGCCAATTCAACCATCTTCTTGTTCAGAGAAGGTAAACTACCTGGTTGTCCTGTACAGACCGGACAACAGTTTGAATTTGGAGATGATTGAGAATTATTGACGCAGCGGCAAAAGGCCTTTGAAGCTGTTTGAAGTTGTGCGTGTATTTCCAATCCAATAATCGTTTTAAGCATCATCCACCCCCTCTATATGAGGTGCGGGATAAGAGCCATCTTCATGGATACCGGCTGTTTTTTCATAAGCCCTGGCCAGTCTGAGTAACTTGTCATCTTCAAACCTGTTTCCCATGAATTGAAGGCCTACAGGTGTAGTTCCCACAAAACCCATGGGAACAGATATAGCCGGTAATCCAGCCAGATTCGCCAATACCGTATTTGAGTCATATTGATTCATTGCTTTGATATCCGTTTTATCTCCAATTTTCCCGGGGGTTCTTTTTGATACGGGACTGATAATGGCATCATAGGATCTGAAAATTACTTCAAACTGTTGTGTGAGAGCCCCTCGGAAAAGGAGGGCTTGCCTGTAATAGTCTTCATACCTTTGATGAGACAAATTAAATGTTCCCAATAAAATGCGTCTTTTTACTTCCGGACCAAAGCCCATTTCCCTGGTCTTTGTAATGGGGTTTGTTTTATCGGTTGGCTGTACCTTCAAACCATATAAAATACCATCATATCTGGCAAGGTTAGATGATGCCTCTGCGCTGGAGATGATGGTGTAAACCGGATAGGCATCTCGGTATTGTTTTAGATTGATGTAGTCTATTTTAATTCCCATCCATTGTAGTTGTACCACTGCTTCTTCGAAACGCTTTAAGACATGTGGGTCACAATCGTCTTCTATTGTTTCACGAATACAAGCAACGCGAAAACCATCAACGTGTTCTTCGATGTTTTTCAAATAATCCTTTTGTGTGTTTCTTTTTGTAGTATCGTATGGACACCTTCTTGAAATCACATTTGTGATTAAAGCAGCATCTCGGACAGAACGGGTGATGGGGCCAATCTGATCCATAGATGAAGCAAAAGCAACCAATCCGTATCTGGAGATTAGAGAGTAAGAAGGTTTATACCCCACTACTCCACAATAAGAGGCCGGCAGGCGTATGGATCCACCGGTATCTGAGCCAAGGGCAAAGGGGACCATTCCGGTTGCCACAGCCACTGCTGATCCCCCACTGCTTCCTCCAGGAATTCTTTCCAAATCCCATGGGTTTTTTGTGGAGAAGAAGGCGGAGTGTTCGGTTGTGGAACCCATGGAGAATTCGTCCATGTTGGTTTTGCCTAAGAGAATGCCACCTTCATTTTTAAGGTGTTTAACAACAGTGGCATCGTAAGTGGAACGATAATTCCACAATATCTTACTGGCTGCCGTTGTTTGACTTCCCAACGCCATTATATTGTCCTTTAAAGCGTAAGGGATACCAGAAAGTAGTCCTTCAGAAGGGGAGTGATCTTCTTGTGCTGTTAAATGGATAAAACCTTTGACTTTTTCGTCTACTATATTGAGTCTGTTCAAATAATAACGTTGAAGCTCATTAGGTTTGATTTTTTTTGTTTTGATGAGTTTTATAAGTTCTTCCACTGAGTTCATCCAAATATTCAATAGCATACTCCTTTATCAAGAATGACAGTGAATTATATCACGCTAAATCATGTATAATGGTACAAACAACTATAAATGGGGAGTGATGAAAGTGAAAAAAACAACTTTGGTAATTATGATTGTATTGATGGCATTTGTAACTTCTTTTGCCGCAACCAACACAGACAGCGAGACCTATGACTTTTCTTACACGGTAAACGATGCACAGAAAGTAGAAAAAGCATACGAAAGTTCAGATGTTGTGAATGTAGATTTAGCGCCAGGAGATCAAATTGTATTGAATATTCCCGCCAATGCGACGACTGGTTATCAGTGGGTGCTAAAAGATGATTTTGAAGCAAAATTCGTTCAGTTGGTTTCGACAGAATACAAAGCCCCTGATTCCGAGCTCATGGGAGCCGGTGGGACATCAGTTTGGACTTTTAAAGCCCAAGAAGAGGGTGTTACAACATTGGCTTTCGAGTACATTCGTCCTTGGGAAACAGATGTTGAACCTGAGATTGTTTTGTTGATTCAGGTGCATGTGAAGGGGAAATAATAAGAGAAGCTTTTTAGCAAGAACTAATCATTATGAAACTACTTTGGCATGGTTGGGATATCATGCCAATTCTGTTGTTGTGATATAATATTTTATAAAAGAATGTAGGGGTGATGGTTTTGAAAAAGGATATAGAAAGAAGAATATCTGAACTGCTTAAAAAGATGAAAGCAGAAAATATTGATGTGGTATTGTCTACTACTTTCGAAAATTCCTCGCGGAATCCAAGGTATTTGAGTAATTTCTCGGGTTCTTTTGCATATGTGGTAATTGCACCTGACAAGCGATGTATTTGCTCGGACTCAAGATACTGGGAGCAAATCAAAGATCAATCACCGTTGGAATTGGTGAAATACGATCGTACTAATGCCTCTCATATACTTAAAGACCTGTTAGGTGGATATAAACGTATCGGTTATGAGGCAAAGAGTACGACGGTTAGTGCCTTTAGCGATCTCAAAGAGAAAGTAGGTGCTGATGATCACGAATTTGTTGAATGTGATGAAATGATCAATCAGCTGAGGATGAGCAAATCAGCTGAAGAAATTGAATTGATTAAAAAGGCGGAAGAAATTGCCTTAGGTGCATTTACTGAATTGTTAAACGAAATCAAACCGGGTAGAACGGAAAAAGAGATGGCAGCCTTTTTGGAATATACCATGGTGAAAAAAGGTGCGGATAAACCTTCTTTCGACACCATTTTCGGATCGGGTGCCAACGGAGCTCTTCCTCATATGTTCCCCACTATGAAAAAAGTACAAGAAGGGGAATTTATCGTTATTGACTTTGGTGCCAGGTATCAGGGGTATTGTTCCGATATAACAAGAACGGTTGCGGTGGGAGAGCCTACTGATGAGATGAAAACAGTCTATGAAGTTGTTAAAAAGGCTCAAATTGGATCAGAAAAGATCGCTTCTTCTTCACTGTCAGGAAAGGAGATTGACGAAGTGGCACGAGATATCATCACTGAAGCCGGTTATGGAGAATATTTCGGACATGGCTTGGGTCATGGTTTAGGACTGGATGTACACGAGCAACCCAGTGTATCGGGCATGAACGAAGAAAAATTACCTTTAGGGGCTGTTGTCACCATTGAACCTGGTATTTATCTTCCCGGAAAATTTGGTGTGAGAATAGAAGATGATATCTACATCACCGGTAAAACCAACGAAGTATTAACTCATTTTAATAAGGATTTGATTGTTTTAAAATAACTTTGTTCCATTAACGTCATTATTCTATGTTAAGGAATATGGAGGTGCTTTTTTTTGATTGATGTTGGCGGATTGAAAAAGGGAATGATCATTGAAATGGATGGTGAATTGTATCGAGTTATAAGCATGAATAAACATTTTACCGGCCGGGGAAGCGGGATTATACGAACAAAGCTGAAAAATATCCTAACCGGTTATTCAAAAGGCCGTTCATTCAGTAGTGGCGAAAAAGTTGATGAAGCCACATTGGAATACAGAGAAGCGGAGTATTTGTATAAAGATGGCGAGCATTACTATTTTATGGATACAAACAATTTTGAGCAATTCCCTTTGGATGATGAACTGGTGGGAGATGCGATTGACTTTCTCATTGACAATATGAAAGTGAATCTCATGTTCTACGAGGGTAAACCCATTGGTATAAATTTGCCCACATTTGTTGTTCTTGAGGTTTCTGAAACGGAGCCGAATTTCAAGGGTGACACGGTTTCCGGAAGTGGAAAACCCGCCATTATGGAGACGAGTTTACGTGTAACAGTTCCTATGTTCATCAAAACAGGTGAAAAATTGAAAGTAGATACAAGAACGGGAGAATATATCGAAAGGGCGTAAAAGCTGCACTATCTAAAACAGGAGGTGAAGGATATTGGATCAGGAAAAAGACAGGGATTTACAGGCTATGAAGGATAATCAGGGAGAAACGCAATTCGGTGTTGTGGAAATTTCCGATTCGGTCATTTACGATCTCGTGAATGTGGCACTTGGTAAGATTGATGAAATCGTCTACGATTCAAAAAATACGAAAAAGTCCATCTCCATTGAGAGAAAAAACGGAGAAAATAATGTGGCAGTCACCGTTAATATCAAAGTGTATCTGACGAAGAGTGTCAGACAAATTGCCGAAACGGTTCAACAAACAATAAAAGAAGAAGTTGAAGGAATGACGGGTTTGATCGATGTGTCAAAAGTTTCGGTCAATATATTGGATGTTGAAATTCCAAAGCGAACAGATGAACCGGAAGTTCCCGATGACGAAATAATCGCTGACGACAACGGAGATGAGGTTCAATGAAATGGGCCACAAAAAGAGCTATAGATCTTGCCCGCTGGCCTGTTTTGGCCTTTTCAGCCGGGCTCTGGTTGGGTTCGCTCAATTACAGTGGTGGAAACATCTTTGTCGCCAATACATTCTTGGGATACTTAATTAGGATTATTATCAGTGCTTTAGGAGTTTACATGATTTATTGGAGTTACCGAAGCCGGGATGTTTTTTTCCAGGCTTCACAAGGTGGAAATCTCAGTGTCTCCGTATCTCCTGAGGTCTTCAGAACCCTTATAAGCAGAGTGTTGGATAATTTTGATACCGTTGATTTAAAGGCAATTAACATGCGACCTTCAAAACTTGAAGGTGTGAATGAGTTGTTAATAGAAATCTCAACCACCGATCCCTTTTCCCTCTCAGAAGTGCTAAAAGCATTATACGATAAAATTTCTCTGACTATAAAAGATAGCCTTGGGGATCAACTAGGAATCAACGTCAATATAAAAGTCAGGAGTTTTGAGGTGAACAGTTACGATGCATGAATCAACCGATAAAACCAAGCCCAGATCCAGAAGAAGTATTATGCGTGAGGTGATTTTCAAGGTACTCTTCAGTTTTGATACCAACCGAAAGGAAGACATAAAGACGATATCCATGATGATTACCGAGTTGTTTTCTGAAGAAGACATTTATAACAAACCACTTGTCCACGAGGCTGAAGAATACGTGTTTGATGAGGTTAAAAAGCAGGATGAGATTGATGAGATCATTCAACGTTATCTTTTCAACTGGAATTGGAAACGTGTATCCGCTGTGGATAGGAACATATTGAGGCTTGGCGTTTACGAGTTGATGTACAGAAAAAACATACCCATAGAAGTAACATTAAACGAAACCGTTGAAATCGCCAAAAAATACGGAACAGACAAAAGTTCTAAGTTTGTGAATGGGATACTGGATGCGGTTTCCAAAGAAATGGTGCCGAAAGAAAAACAATTATTATAAATTAATAGACTGAAAAGGAAGACATCTGATAGCGGATGTCTTTTTTTGTTAATCGAGGTGAAAAAATGAGAAGTGATATTGAAATAGCACAATCTGTTGAGATGAAAAACATTATGGAGATTGCCGCTCAGTTGGGGATCGAGAAGGAAGTCATTCCTTACGGTCACTATGTGGGGAAAATCCCCTATGAATTAACCAGAAAGATAGATAGAAAACCCGGTAAACTCATTCTGGTAACTGCCATCACTCCTACACCTGCCGGTGAAGGAAAGACGACAACCAGTATTGGCTTGACACAGGCTTTAAATAAAATCGGGAAAAAGTCCATTGTAACGCTTCGTGAACCCTCCTTAGGACCAGTTTTTGGTGTAAAAGGGGGAGCTGCTGGGGGAGGCTATTCTCAAGTCGTCCCAATGGAGGATATCAACCTACATTTCACAGGTGATATTCACGCTGTAACCACCGCTCATAATTTACTATCAGCCATGATTGATGCCCATATCAAAGCTGGTAACGATTTGAAATTACGCCCGGCTTCCATTTACTGGCCCAGGGTCATGGATATGAACGACAGGGCATTAAGAAATATTGTTGTAGGCCTTGGCGGATTGTCAAACGGGCAACCCCGGGAAGATAGATTTATGATCAGCGTCGCTTCAGAAATTATGGCGATTTTATGCTTAAGTAAAGGGTTACAGGATCTGAAGGAACGATTTGGCAGAATCATAGTAGGTAGAAGCGAAGACAGAAAATTCATCACAGCGGAAGACTTGAAGGCGAACGGGGCAATGGCTGCCTTAATGAAAAACGCCATCAATCCCAATCTGGTTCAGACGCTGGAACATACCCCTGCACTGATTCACGGTGGACCATTTGCCAATATTGCTCATGGAACCAATTCCATCATCGCAACAAAGATGGCCATGAAACTCACGGATTACACCATCACCGAAGCGGGATTTGCCGCTGATCTGGGAGCGGAGAAGTTCCTGAATGTAGTCAGTCGCCTGGGTGGATTCTGGCCGGACGCTACGGTACTTGTAGCAACCATTCGGGCTTTGAAAATGCACGGTGGTGTTTCAAAGAAAGATTTAGGCCAGGAAAACATTAACGCTTTGAAAGAGGGGCTTGCAAATCTCAAAGTACATCTGGAGAATTTACATAAATTTGAGGTACCCGTTGTTGTTGCACTTAACCGTTTCCCAACAGATACGGAAAAAGAATTGGAAGTAGTCAGGGAATACGTTGCCAAGCTTGATGCCCGTGTGGTAATCAGCGAAGTATGGGAAAAAGGAGGAGAAGGCGGCATTGAATTGGCTGAAAGTGTTGTAGAAGCCGCAGAAATGCCAGCTCATCCAACGACCCTTTATGAATTATCCGATCCCATAAAACAGAAAATCGAGAAAATTGCCAAAGAAATCTATCGTGCAGGTTCCGTTGAATTTACATCAGAAGCCCTGAAGCACATAAAACTGTACGGCAAGCAGTACAAAGATCTACCGGTAATAGTTGCAAAGACACAAGCATCTATTTCCGATGACCCCTCCAAAACGGGAGCCCCAAGCGGCTACACGCTTACGATTAGGGATGTATCGGTATCCGCGGGAGCGGGATTTATTGTGGCTTATGCAGGAGATATCATGACCATGCCCGGATTGCCAAAACACCCATCTGCAATGGATATCGATATCAACGATGAAGGAGAAATCGCCGGTCTGTTTTAAGTAAAACGAAAGGAGGGCTTATTGCTCTCTTTTTTTGTTTACAGTGTATTTACAAGATTGGATATGATATAATTGTTTCGACTTTTCACGAGGTGTAATTATGATCGATTTTAGATTTAATGGACAGGAATTGATATTGTGGATAGGGAAGGACACCCCTAAGGAGATCCTACTTCATGATGTGGATAACAGATTGAAAAACATGAGTACTTTTTTCAGTGATGAAGAAGGACTCTCGCTTCTTTTTGAGGGGGGAATGGACCAGTCTTCCCTGATTTTACCCGTTTTAGATTTGCTGGAAAGAAAAAACATAAAGGTTCGTACGATTCATTTTACAAGACCCGAAAGAAAGTTGAACAGGCAAATTTCAGATGAAGTAAAAAAAACGGGCGACAAAGAACGCGAAAAAGAAGAACAAGCAGTGATTGAAAGAAAGTTGAAACTATTTCAAACAACAGTACGATCGGGACAGGTTTTTGAATATGACGGCGATGCTTTGATCATAGGTAGTATCAATAAAGGTGCTCAAGTGACCGTAACGGGAAATTTAATCGTTATTGGTGAAATAAAAGGAAACGTAAGAGTGGGTCTTTATGATCCTGAAGAAGCCTTCATATTAGCCACATCCATGCATCCCAACATCATGCAGATCGGAAATACCTTTTCAACATCCATCAGTAGTGATGAGCTTGCTCTTTGCAAAATGAAAAATGGACGGCTAACATTGGAACCAATAACCGAGAATTACTATTACAATAAATGATAAAAGGGGTGGATGGTGTGAACAAAAAGATAAAAGACATGCTTTTCGAGTTTTCACTGGCGTATGGACCTCCCGGACGTGAGGAAGGAATAAGAAATGCCATAAAAAAAAGACTTGAGGGATTATGCGATGAAATCAGCGTTGACAAATCGGGAAATCTCATCGCAGCCAAACATGCTACAGAAAAAACTCAGGGACGTTTAATGGTGTCCACCCATATGGATGAGGTATGCTTGTTGTGCTCAAAAGTATTGGATTCCGGTTATCTTCGTGTGGAACCAATTGGCTTTGATCCAAAACTCCTCCCTTCCCAAAAGGTAACAATACATACGAGAAGTGGAGAGCAGTTAAGAGGTGTTGTGGGAATGTTAGCCCCACATCTCCAAACCAAAGAAACTAAATCAAAGATTTCCGATTACGATGATTTATTTGTAGATGTTTCCATGTATGATCCAAAGAAATTTTCTGTGGGTGATTTCATCACATTTGATTCAGAACCTTTTGAATCAACACCCTATGTATTTGCAAAGACGATTGATAACAGGGGAAGTTGCATTGCTTCTATTGTCGCCTTGGAGTATTTGAAAAAAATGAGGCACGCTTTTGATTTTTATGCGGTCTTTTCGTCTCGAGAAGAGATCGGCGCTTTTGGTGCCCGTACCGCAACCAGCCTCATCCAGCCGGATGTTTCTATTGCTCTTGACGTGACGCACGGGGACGTGGATATGCCCGGACATATCAAATTAGAATCTGGGAAAGGGCCGGTGATTGCAAAAGGTCCTGTATTAACAAAAATGGTTTCAAAGGGCTTAATTAAATGTGCACAAGATAACGGTATTGCTTTTCAATACGAAATAGCTCCCTCCAGAACAGGAACTGATGCAGATCAAATACAGCTTGAAGGCTTTCCTGTAGGATTAATTTCGATCCCCCTTGCTTATATGCATACGACTTTTGAAAAGATAAACATTGGTGATATAAAAGAAACCGGACGTTTATTAGCCCTATTCGGCTCTGAATTGGAAAGCTCTTTTGTAAAAATTCAATCCGATGAAGAGGGGGAAAAGGAATGTATTTAAAGGACTTATCTCAGATATACGGTGCATCAGGTAATGAAGAAAATGTTAAAAAATACATCAAAGATGTGATAAAGAAAACGGGGAAAATTGATTACATCAAAGAAGATCATTTGGGAAACCTCATGTGTTTCAAAAAAGGCAAGATACAAAAGAAAACATTAGTGGTCATGGCCCATATGGATGAAGTGGGGTTGATGATTACTAAAATTGAGGAAGATGGCAGGCTCAACGTATCACCCGTTGGTGGAGTAGATCCCAGAGTCCTTATCGGAAAAAGGGTTGTGGTTGGAGAAAAGAACATCGATGGTGTAATTCCCTATAAAGCCATTCATCTGCAAAAGAAGGATTACAAAAAAAAACCCGATTGGGATGATATTAAGGTAGATATCGGTGCCAAGGATAAAAAAGATGCCCAATCAAAAGTGAACCTTGGTGATTTTTGCCATTTTCGAACGTTTTTTGAAGAGTATGAAAATAGATACGTGGGAAAGGCTTTCGATGACAGGGCGGGTTGTTCCATCATGTTGGAGACTTTGGAAGCTATGGATGATCTGCCGGCCTACAATATTGTTTTTGCCTTTGTTGTTCAAGAAGAAAACGGATTACGCGGAAGCGGTGCTGTATTAAAGCATTTTCACCCTGATGCCGCGTTGATTATAGAAGGTACAACAGCTGGAGATAACCCCGAATTAAAAAGGGAAAGATGGTCAACGCATTTAGATAATGGCCCGGCTATGAGTTATCTTCAATCCATGCACGTTATTGACAGAAGATTGTTTAATGCCATTGTGAATACTGCAGAGTCCATGAAAATTCCCTATCAAATAAAGGGGAGAACGGTAGGGGGGACAGATGCAGGACGTTTGGCAAGATCCTTTTATGGTGTTCCCGGAGCGGTTGTCAGTGTTCCGGCAAGATATATTCATTCCCCTGTTAGTGTGATGTCCAAAGAAGATTATAATCACACTCGAAAGTTGGTTAAGGAATTGGTAATGACGGGAAATTACTTAAAGGTGTTGGAGGTTTAAATATGAAAGAACTGATTAAAAAGCTGGTCAACGTTTCTTCCCCCAGCGGTCATGAAAAAAAGGTTCATCAGGCAATCCTTGATGAATTAGAAGGTCATATAGATGGATACAAATACGATCCCATCGGCAATCTGATTGTTTGGAAAAACGGAACATCCAATCAACCCAAAAAATATTTGTTGGATGGACATGCCGATGAAATCGGAGTGGTGATTACCAATATTGATGATAAGGGTTTTTTAAGGATCGATCCTGTTGGCGGTGTGAACCCCTTGATGCTCTTGGGGACAATCGTACAATTCGAATCAAGAACAACGAAAGAAATCATTAGGGGAATTTGTTCTTTTGAATCCGAAACCTTTGAGGACGTGAATAAGAATTTCAAGAATCCCAATTATGATGTAATGTTTGTAGATATTGGTGCCAATTCAAGAGAAGAAGCCTTAAAGCATATTAACATCGGTCAATTTGGGACTTACGAATCCCAAATTATTGATCAAAACGGCAAGCTCATTTCCAAATCCATGGATGATCGAATTGCCTGTGCCATCGTCATTCAGGTTTTGAAGGAACTTGAAGAATGTCCAAATGATGTATATGGCGTCTTTTCTGTTCAAGAAGAAGTGGGAATTGTGGGAGCCAGTGTAGCAGGATACGATATCATGCCGGACATAGCCATTGCAATTGATGTAACTGCCAATTCAGATACTCCGAAAGGATATAAGAGAATGGATCTCAACTTGGGTAAAGGTCCTGCCATCAAGATTAAAGACAAGGCCTCCATATCCGATAGAGTCGTTGTAGACAAACTAACTCAATGTGCTCAAGCAAACGACATCCCTTATCAATATGAGGTGTTGCTTTTTGGGGGGACGAACGCCCATGGGTATCAACTGACAAGATCGGGAATACCATCAGGAACATTATCGATTGTAACCAGATATGTTCATAGTCCTCATGAAATGGTTGATATGGGAGATGTACTTAATGCGGTCAAGCTCTTGAAAAAGGCGGTTGAAGAGTAGTTTTCATATGAAACGTTTCTTTTCATTCCGTGTGACACAGGAGAACGAATCCAATATCTATATACACAGAAGTGAATCTCCCGATGAATTTTTCAGATTTATCTCTGAAGATGAAGAGGCCTTTATCATAGTGGATACGGGATTCAAAACGATTTGGGCGGATGGATACGGTGATTCCAAATTATTGAGAAAGGCCTATCCTGTTTCAGGCGGCGAAAGATGTAAGTCCATCGACAGGGTGTTTGAATTGATTAACTCAATTCAAAATGAAGAGAGAAGGATAAAACGTGTGATTGCCATTGGTGGGGGGGCGCTCATTGATCTATGTGGGTATGTTTGTTACAGTTCTATTCCGGATGTGGTATTTGAGATTGTCCCCACAACGCCATTTTCACAGTTAACAGGTTTTTACGCAAGACGTTTTTATTTGAATTACGATCGGGAAAAAAACCGTTTATCCATTCAGGGGTTTCCTGAGAAGAATCACATTTTCCCCGATTTAATGAGAACCTACGCTACGGATGAGTTTAGAAAAGCACATGTGGGAGCATATTCTGTTGCCTTGGGGTTCGATGAAAGATTTTATCATTTGGTAAAACGTTCTTTGAAAGAAATGGTACATGATCATATCGATTGGGATCATTTATCAGAGCTCATATGGGAAAATAATTTTCTAAGGGCGAAGGCATCAAAAGATCTGATTACGGTTTTCCCGGGAGAGACCATGGCGAATTTCATCCAGAACGCCACTGGGCTGCAAACGGACTATGTGTCTGCTTTTAACACCGGAATTCGAATGGAGTTGTTTTTATCCAATCGACTGGATTTTCTTGATGATAATAGCTATCATCAGTTTGAAGATGAGTTGAAGAGATTGCTGGATTTTAAACGGACTGATTTTGATTTTCAGTCTTTTATCATGAATATTCGACGGAAAAAGTCCGTAGTGATCCCCTTGATCAAAGGGCTTGGTAAATCGGAAAGAACACGGATAAGTTCTAAAGCTTTAGAAGAATTACTAATCACATTTTTTTCGGAAATTGAATGATTGTTTTGTTCCATTCAAAATAAAAGGGTTGATAAAGGGAGTTTTTCATGAATAACTTACTTCCGGTAGGCAAGGCTACATCAAAAAGAAAACAAGCGAATAAAAAAAGCTTAGGAATCAGACTTGGTAATTCATCTGACGCAGGAAAAGAAAAAAATCGACAAGCAGAGGTGGGACTGAGTAAAAATCAAACGGTATTTCTGGCGATTGCGGTTATAGGTTTATCTTTAGCCGTTATTATACTTGCTTTTTGGATTCGCACGTTAACAACCCAAAGTGAAGAAAAACAACTGGCGATCAACAGACTTGAAAGGGAAATTGAAGTCCTTAATGATGAACGCCAAGATGAAACGGTTGTGGCATCTGTTACGTACAATGCGTTACCGGATGATCCTTCTCCGGATACTTCCGATGAAGCTCAAAATCCCGATGTGGCAAAAATTCAACAGTTTAACTATCAAGAAATCTTCGATCAGTCTCAAATGATTGTAACTCAAAACCAAAGAAAGTCCTATTATATTTGTAATGAAAAAGCGGCTTTAAGATTAATCGAAGACAGTGGTTTGGACTACTTGATATCGGAACATCCCGATTCCAAACACAATCTTCTGTTGTTAGGAGATTACGAACCGGAATGGATCGGTGATCTACAAGAATGGGAAGAAAGAAGGAACAGACTCCTAACTACCGTATCTCAACAGGCCACTGATTCTGAAAACGCGACGACAACTCTTGAAGCATTTAATATGCCTGAGGAACTCGAAGGGCTTGAAGCCCAAAAACAGGATTATCTCATCGGTATTCAGATCCTTTCCTCATCAAGTAGGGAAGAAGTGAACAAAAAGGTCTGGATATTGAGAAACGAAAATATACCGGCCTATATCTTTTCCTATCCTAAAAACTATTCCACCAGCTATCAGTACACATTACAAGTCGACATGTTCCCCACCAGGGAAGAGGCTATAGACTTCCAGTCAGTTTTAAATCAAGAATACAGAGACATCTTTTTAGAGATGATCGGTAACGATGTAACCCGAAGTTACCCGAGAAATATAATGTCTAACGACTAAATCCATGAAAAAAATACCGCCGCTTTTTCTTTTTTTCATCGCAATGTTTGTTGGCATAAGTCTTTCCCGTTGGTTTTTCTTTGACCCTTTATATTTGATTCTGTTTTACTCGGTGTTTATCTCCTTGTTTATCATTAGTCTTTTTTTCAATTTACTTACAAGAAAAACAACTTTGATTAGCCTCATGATG
>JAYEGQ010000127.1:0-3102 GCA_034659095.1 Thermotogota bacterium | reverse complement strand
TTTGTGATTTAGCCACTATTAGTGCAGGTAAAATTCCTACCGGTATCGTTTCCGATAAGGAATTGATGGCCGAGGTGCCGGTACTCTTTAGATCTATAAGAAAAGAGGGCGTTGAGAAGGCGAAAATCCAGGAACTACTTAAGGCGCTCAAGAAGGAATTAAGATGACATTCAAGACATCGTATTTGACTCCCTCGAATGAACTGGCTGAACCTTTTGAAGTAAATCCAATAGTTATCGAAATTAGAATAAGACTGGAAAGCTTTACAGAAAAATTTAAAGATTACTACCGGTGAATTCAGATTACAACTGCCCCAAAATATATGTCTCCGTAAAAGACCAAAAACAAAATGAGAAAGGCATAAAATCATGGATTGTCCCTATGTAAATCAAGAATTATAAGGTTTAATTATGGATGAATCGAAAAACAAATTGGTTGTTTTCCAGAGTAAAGAAATTCGCCGAATTTGGCATGAAGATGAATGGTATTATTCAGTTGTGGACATCATCGCCGCTTTGACAGACAGCCCTACGCCACGGCAATATTGGGGCAAAGTGAAGGAAAGAGAATTCGTTCACCTTCAACTGTCCCCAATTTGGGTACAGTTGAAATTACAAGCCCAAGACGGAAAAATGCGTCAAACAGACTGCGTCAACACCAAAGGCGCCCTGCGCTTAATCCAGTCAATCCCTTCCAAAAAAGCCGAGCCTTTTAAACGCTGGTTGGCTCAGGTGGGTCAGGACCGGCTTGACGAGATAGAAAATCCCGAATTTGCTCAACAGCGGATGAAAGAAATTTATGAGAAAAAGGGCTATCCCAAAGACTGGATTGACAAAAGATTAAGGGGCATCGCCATACGGCAGAATCTGACCGACGAATGGAAAGAGCGCGGAATTGAAGAACAAAAAGACTTTGCTATTTTAACTGCCGAGATTTCCAAAGCCACATTTGGAATGACGCCGGGTGACTATAAAAAATATAAGAATTTGCCTGAAAAATCAAAAGCAAATTTACGCGACCATATGGATGATTTGGAACTGATTTTTACAATGTTAGGCGAGCGCGTCACCACAGAGATTTCCAAAAAAGAGAAACCGGACACGTTTCCTCAAAACAAAAATGTTGCCAGGCGCGGGGGTAAAGTTGCCGGAAATGCCAGAAAAGAAACCGAAAAAGAACTGGGCAGAAGCGTTATTTCGAAACAGAATCTTCTGGATAAGGATAATAAATTAGCATTGGAAGACTAACTATAAACGAAGCGGAAACCAGCCGTTAACAAGGTATATCAATCGCATCAACAATGAGAAACGCATAAAACCAGGGGCGTTACGCCCTAAAACAAAATACAAATGAGAAATTATGAAAAGAGACCATGGAATGATGGAGAATAAGAGATGATATATGCCGATCAAAAAAAACTTACCATTTTTAATCTTATAATATTTATTACTTTTTCAATATTTTTGTTTCATTCCACTGCCCATGGGGATGCAGTTACAGACTACAGGCTACTTGAAAATATTTACTCACTAAATGTAGAAGGCGTTAAAAAAGCATTAGCGGATGGAGCAGATCCGAACACATCAATCAAAAAAGATAAAGAAATAGTGAGAACCACCTTCTATATGTTAGCTATTTCCTTGAGCATAAATAGTCTCGACAGTGAAACTCCTCAGAAAGCGTATGAGATTGCTCAAATGCTATTTAAAAAAGGTGCCAAGTTAAGCCCTTTTGATACAACCATTCTATTTCTCTCAATTTCCCACGGTAATATAAAGCTTATAGGTTTGTTAATTGACCATGGTGCCAGCCCAACAAAACGGCTTGGAGGTTATACTCCAGCAGAATTGGCATTACACTATGGGCAGGAACAAACTTACCAATATCTTCTTACAAGAGGATCTGTGCCTGTTGACAAGGAAGATATCGTTCAAATAAGCTTTATAAAAGCTGCCGTTGATGGGGATCTCGCGAAAATGAGAAAAGCTCTTTTAGATGGAGCTCGTGTGGATGGGAAAGGGCCGAACGGCGGAACAGCACTAATAGATGTCCTTCGTGACCCAACTTATCAAGAATCAACTGTACTATCACTTATATGGTTACTTCAAAATGGGGCAGATCCAAATATAGAAGGTGAAAGCGGATTCCAAGACTTAGATGGAATACCTCTTCACATAGCAATTTCGATGAACACTTTACCAATGAATAAACCAAGTAGAAACAGTCGTGAATATGCTGAAATTGTAATCAAGTTATTGATACAATATGGTGCTAAAATATCTGCAATGGATTCAAAAGGTAGGACACCATTACATATTGCAGCAAGATCTGACAATGTGTTCGGAGCGGCTATGCTTATCAAAAATAATGCTCGCATAATGGCCAGAGACAACCATGGCAAATCTCCCCTTGATTATTCTGAATCCACTGAAATGATAAGTCTTCTAAAAAAACACGGAGCAGTTGAACATTAAAAAGGAAATATAGTAATTTCACAACCGCAACAACGCTGACTGGCAAATCCGCTGCGCTTCAAAGGTAGCCGGTTAAGCTGAGTGTTAAAAGTCTAATAATGAATAGAGGACTGAATGAGAATTCTTTTTTTGTTAATAGCAACGGTCTTGATTTCGGGTTGTGCTACTACTTGGGAGATGACCGTTAATGATTATGTTGCTGCTGCCCCAAGAGTTGAGATATGAATGTCTAAACAACAGGTTTTAGAAATTTTGGCTCCAACCCAAAGACGATTGACAAATACAGAGATCAAGCATCCGGACAGATATATCAAGGATGGTGTCAACGTGGAAATCCTATATTTCAGGAGTGGTTGGCAACCTGATGGATTAACTACTGACGATGAGTTTACTCCTTATCTGTTTAATAATGGAAAACTAGTAGCTATAGGTTGGGTGACCCTTGGTGGTCCAAAGTCTCAAGGCCGGGCTACTTCAACAACCAATATCAGTATTCAAAACAGTACTATAGTTTACTGATCACAAAAGTGTTGCAGCGGAGTTACGAAGAAAAAACATGAATCATTATCTTCAAGTTGGGGTTGAGGGCGAAGCGATCTGGCCACGCGAAGAAACAAAAATAAGATTT
>JAYEGQ010000126.1:0-15946 GCA_034659095.1 Thermotogota bacterium | reverse complement strand
CTTGATAAAACTCATAAATTATACATCTGCCTTATAATCATGCTTCTTGAACCGTTCGATTATAACATTCAAAATGAAGTGGACATCTCAAAACCCACCATTTGCAATTTATGTAAAAAAGGGTATAATAAAATAATAGTTCTAACTTACATATTGGGAGTGGTCTTTGTGAGGTTTAAATTTCAAAAGTATTTATTGTTTACTGTTCTTTTCATTACTCTGTTGTTCTTTCTGTCATCCTGTACTACAACCAAAACGCTGATTGTAAGAGTGCCTTTTGAAGAACTGCAAGGAGGTGCTTATTATGGGGGAAGCTTGCTTTTTAATACCGAAGACCCCTCCATGTCTCAATTAGGAGACGGGACTTTAATTGCTTTCCAGGATATTAGGTACGGATGGGTTCAAGAAGATGAGGAAACCTTCACATCCGAAATCAAATCCAAACATTACGGTTATTTGTTTATTCAAGATATTGAACTCGGTCAGATTATTTATGATTTTTTGGTTTATGATGAAAACGGCAAGATCATCAAGCGTAAAGACCGGCAAGTTTTACCTGTGATGATTGGTGATGCCGACTTTTCCAATAACAGAACCACAGATGGATTTTCCGGAGTCATCTTTCACAATGATGTCCATTCACAGCATGCAGAAATAACAGACTCCTGTTTGCTGAGTTTTATCCATGAAAAGCCACAAACAGAAGAAAATACTCTAAATCGGGAACCAAAAGAAGAATACAGACGTGTGTTATTCAGAGTTCAACAAACCACGAATTCACTTGTTAAACAATATCCAAAGGGAATTGTAGCTATCAGTCATTCAAGCCCGAAAGCTCTCGTTGTGAACACGGCTTTTCATAGTTTTGTCAATTACGATGTAGAAGAAGTTGAGAATTATGTGGTCTTTATTCAAACAGACAACCTTCCTGTTTTCGCACCCGGAGATTTTCTGCTGGATCATGAAATGGGTGATGTCAAAAAAGTTCTCAAGATCATAGATGACGACGGCATGCTGGTGGTCCTGGAAACCGAAGAGGCTGACATGCAAGATGCCCTGGGAAGTGTTATCGTAAATGTGGATGGTCCCCTGGAGGAAATTATCGATCGTTATGGAAGTGAGCAAGACAGGGAAAATCTTGAACGTGCCAGAGTCAATCTCATCGAAAAAGAATGGGATATCCCTATTCTGGAGGAAGAACTGGCGGATGTTAAAATAGAAAATACATTCAGGATGGATGTGGATTGTTCCATCCACCTGCACTCCGGTGTTGATTCATTCAGCTCCAAAGGAAAGATTACCTTTCCCATGAGTCTGTCTTCCATTCTGGTGATGGAAGCCATGATCGGCTTTGAACAAGAACATGAATACCGGCTCGCTGACCCGGAAGTTTCCTTCTCAGTTTGTGGACTTCCCGTCAAGGTGGGCGTACCCATTGATTTTTACTATGACTTAAAAGCTCAATTGGCCAAACTGGATTTCGAATTTGGTCCTGAAATGCACATGGAATTGGGTTTTAAATACGATGTAGGTGCAAAGGTGAAATATAAATGGAAAGTGATCCCCGATGGCATCAAAAGTTGGTCCAGTGCTTCAGGCATCCATTCTCATTCCGAGGATCTTCATGGACCCATCCTGGATTTCGATGCCGATCCGGTTTTAAGCGCAGAAGCAGGCTTTAAAACATACCCTGGAATAAAAATTGCATGTGTCCTACGCCCACAGATGGAGATCCCTTTTGCCCTTCAATCAGAGTTCAAAGACACCCATACCACCCTTGATTTCATGACAGAGGGTGAAATGGAAATGGTCCTGGATGTAAAGTTTTACAAGCATACCTTTAAATTTGGAAGAGTTTTTAAATATACAAAGGAGTTATACAATTCTGCGAAATAAAAGTGGACGAGAAGAATAGCATCAGCAATCAAATAAAAAGGCACCTGTAATGGGTGCCTTTTTATTGGGTAATTTTAAAAGCGAGGTGTTTTAAAGTGTTTTGTTGACATGTTTTATCTCAAATCATATTGAGAACTTATCAGTTTCTGTTCGTAGTCTCTTTGAAAGTTCTTTTAATAGATCAACTGAAGACAGAACAGAGTTTACGGATTCTTTTTGTGTTTTGGAGTTGTCCAAAATATTTTCAACTGCAGTAGTAACATTTACCATGGATTCTGCAGAATGATTCATTGCATTCGCAATTTCATTAGATGAATTACTTTGATGTGATGATGTTTCGTTTACTTTTTGTGCAGATTCATTGATACCGTTTAGCTTTAGTAAAATTGCTTCGAATTGCTTTAATGCCTCTTCAGATTTGTTTTCCATGCTTTGGGCAATTTCTACGGTTTTATTTGAGGATTTTTTTACAACTTCTACACCTTTTCCAATTATTTTTAAAGTCTTTTCAATAATCTTCGTTTCATTGGTACTGGTTTCAGCGAGTTTTCGGATTTCATCTGCAACAACTGCGAATCCTTTTCCGGCTTCACCTGCTCTGGCTGCCTCGATTGCAGCGTTCAATGCAAGTAGGTTTGTCTGTTCAGCAATACCGGAAATTGTCGTGACAATATTACCAACATTTTCAGTGTCCTTCTTGAGTGTTTCAACATATTTTGTTGTTTCAATAGCTTCTTCTTTTTCATCTTCTATGATTTCAGCCAACCCTTTAAGGGCACGTTCTCCAATTTGTGAAGCTTTTGCAGCATCGTCTGATTTTTCAAAAAGCTCTTTTGCCAGGTTTTCCATGGTGCTTGAAGCCGCTGCCATTTCCTCGATTTCAGAGCTGATTTCTTCGATGGTTGCAGAGGTATCTTGAGCGGTTTGGTTGACTTCAAAGGCCTTGTCGCTGACAGCCTCAGACTGATCGGAGGATTCTCTCGAAAGTTCTCCTAATTCAGAGGTCGATTGATCAATAGTTTCTGACACATCTGCCAGTACTGAGAGTGTACTTTTCACAGAGTTCACGATTTCTTCAAACGCCTTTTCCAATTGCCCGATTTCATCATTTTTTCTATTTTCTGAAAATGTGATATTAAAATCAAGGTCTTTAATTTTGTCTGCTTTTTGAATTAAGCCGTTTATTGGTTTTTTGATGCTTCTTTGAATCAGATAAGCGATGATAATACTGATTAAAATTGAGAACAGTACGATAAATAAGATCTTTTTATTATCATCCGCCATGATTGTTATGCTGTTTTGACTGCCGATAAGAGCTGATTCTAAACTTTCATTCAATTCTCCGCTTTGATTGCTTGTGATAGAGGATAGTTGATCTTGAATGGATTCTGTGATCATTTTAAGGTTATTGTTGATAATTTCCAATTTTTTTCTCGTTGCCTGGTCAATAATGGATTGTTCCACACCTTTTGTCCCTGAAATTTCTTTTATGGTTCTTTCATATGATTCTTGTTCAGATAAATAATCATCTAATTCGTTAATTAGATGATTATATTTCTCCAAAGAGGTTTTGATCATAACGGACATAATTGGTTCAAAGGATTCTTTTTCCTTCTTTTCAAGCGTGGTAAGGATGTCTTTTGATAATGCAGAAATCTGATTAACGCTCTCCTCCCTATTTTCAGGATGGGCTAAAATGTCTTTGCTGTATAATTGAATCGTAAGGAAGGTTTCTATTGGAAAATCATCGCACAATATTTCTTTTGTCCACAATTTTTCAACCTCGGGAAATCTAAAATATTTCAACTCAGCTTTTGTTAGAATATCTTCTTTCAACTGGTTTAATTTTTCCTGATCTGTTGATTCAACATCGGCATAATCATTTTCAAGTGTTTTCATTACCGAGGCGAAATCCTCATCGTTCCAATAGTAATCGTATAACTTATCGATATTATTGTTAACAATATAGATCTTGTTTTCAAGTTTTGCAATTTCCCTTTCCTTTTCAGCTAATGCTAAATGCGCTGTCAGTTCATTTTCCTTTTGTGTTAAAAGGGTTTGCTTCTCAGAATTTAATTCCTCTAAGTCCTTTTCTATCGATAGAGCCATTTCGTTGGAACCCGTCAAGGTTTCTATAGCAACTATCTGCTGATTAAGTTTTTCTTCCAAAACAGTCAGTGCTTGTAATTCTTGAATATATCCAATCTTATATATGTCTTGAAGCAATGCTTTTATTGAATCGGATAAATGATTGATGGTATTAAAATCTGTGAACACTATTTTTGAGTCGTTAATTTGATTTTGGATATTGGAACCTTCTCTTTCAATCTTTCCACTAGAAAAAAATTGAAAGAGAAATATTAAAACAAGTAGTAAAACTAAGACTCCAAAACCTATGACAATCCTTTTTACAATCGACACAAAAACCCCCCCCATGAATTAAATGTTTTGATACTCGTTAAATTAATAATAAACAATGGTATTGGTTTGTCTGGAAAGTGGTTTCCAATTACCGGTTGCTTCATCAAGCACCAAATAAATCTCTTCGATGCAATTATGATTACTATCATAGGCATATTCATACTTGGATGCAAATGTTTCTCCGCCAATCACGGTTTCATAATTGATGTCCAGGATTTTGTTCCCATATTCGTCAAATTTTACTTCCGAAACCTTTTTTTGATTATTCGGGTCGGTGCAATCCATTTCCAGGATCAACTTTTCATTGTCATATTCTGCAATATGTTTTGTTTGAATCTCTCCATCAGCATTTGTGATAGTGAATTCAATCAGATTGTTGCCATCATATACCCCTTGATAATTTGAAACTAACGTTTTGTTTGAATCATAATTCAAGGCCTTTATTAAATGATTTTCATCATCGTATTGATAATTGTACTGATATTCAGTTTCCAAATAACTATCAAATCTGGTTTCTTCTATCACATTATCATTCTCATCGTAGACATATTCCAGTTGATATTCTAATTGATAACCCTCTTCATCCTTATAAATGTATCCGGTAAATCTTCTTTCTGCAGTTAATTTTCCATGCTCATCATATTCAGCTTCATATTTTGAAGTGGGTGCATTATCAACATAATTAATCCCCAGAAGAAAGTTTCCCGCTTCGTTGTATTCGGCCTTATAACGGGAAAGTACATGACCTGCTTCATCGTAACGGATGCCTTCTATCTGGTTTCCCGCTTCATCGTAGATGTAATCGTAATTGTAGTCCACATTGACACCATTTCTCAGTCGTACCCCGTTAATTTGTTGCAGGTTATTGTTTTCATCGTATGTATACCGATAGTCAAACTGTATAGTGCCTTCAACGGTTTCCCTTTGTTCATGCAATACATTACCGTTGTTGTCATACTCTGCATATAAATAATCAAGCTCTTTCCATGTTTCATTTTCATAGGTGTACTCCGTTACTCTCATGCGCTTGACATCTTCAAGGTTGATTTTTTTAATAAAGGTGTCTATCAAAAGGGCATATGAGGATGAGGCTGTAAAGATAACCAGAAGACAAATCAATACAAACGTTTTTGGATGCAAATTGTTTTTAGAAATGGTGATACCCCCTTTTTAATTTTGAAAGAACTGTTGATATAGATCGGACATTAGTACCGAAACGGCCTTTGCACCTGCGTCGTAGGCACCAAGGCTTCTTTCACCCAAATACCTGGCTCTGCCTTTTGAGGCAATAATTGTTTTGGTTGATTCAGCACCTTCTTCGGCTTTTTTGACTGCTTCTTGTATGGCTGTTTCAAGGCATGCATCAGATTCAGCGCCTTTTTTGAGGGATTCGGTAAAGGGAATGAGAGAATCAAGTAGAGTTTTATCCCCCAGTTGCGCTTTTCCGGCCTTTTGTACACCATCAACAAGTCCCTGGAAGAAATCGGAAAGATCGGTTAAATCCATTTCCTGTTTTCCCTTTGCGCTTCTACCGGCCATTAAAAAAGCTTTTCCCCATATGGGACCTGAAGCACCGCCGCATTTTTCCATGATAATCATACTGGAACTTCTCATAATAGAGCCGATATCGTCTTGGTTGAGAGAGTGCCACTTTGCCTCCACTTCCTTGAATCCTTTGGCTATAGAGCTTCCAAAATCCCCATCTCCCGCTACTGAATCCAAATCGCAAAAATACTGTTCGTTTTTTATGATGTCGTCTGCAAGAAAAGCAAGCATATTGAGAAATGTCTCTTTGTTAATTGTTTTCATGATTACAACTCCCCGACCATTAAAATTCTTTCCAGGCTAAACTGTCACAAGGTTCATCTAATAATTCTTTGGTTTCTTCATCCAATTTAAGCAGTGAAATAGAAGCCCCTGCCATGTCAATAGAGGTCATGTAATTGCCAATCATGTTTCTGTGAAGCTTGATTTCTTTTTCTTTTAGCAACCTGATCACATCATTTGCCAATACATAAAGTTCCTGCAAAGGTGTTCCTCCAAAGCCGTTAATCATCAGGGCACATTCGGTTTCTCTTTTACAGGGAAGATCGGAAAGGATTCGATCGATTATTTTTTTTGCCATTGCTTTTGAATGGATATGAGGTTCCTTTCGGATTCCAGCTTCACCGTGAATCCCAACCCCAACTTCAATTTTATCCGCTTCCAGTTCAAATGTGGGTTTTCCCCTTGCGGGTACAATACATGATTCAAGGGCGATACCCATGGACCTGACGTTATTGATGACTTTTTCAGCAACCCTTTTAACTTCATTGAGGTCTGCCCCTTTTTCAGCCATCGCACCTGCTATTTTATGGACAAATAATGTTCCGGCAACACCACGCCTGTCTTCTTTTCTTTCAATCGCTACATCATCGTTAACACAGACTGAATCCACTTGGATATCATCTTCATCGATGGCAAGATCAGCTGCATTATCAAAATTCATTACGTCTCCGGCATAATTCTTCACCACCAGTAAGACACCCTTGTCGGTATGATTCTTTTTGATGGCGTTGTAAACTTGCATAACCGATGGAGAGGCAAAGACATCGCCACATACGGCTGCATCAAGAAGTCCCTTGCCAACAAATCCGGCATGAGCGGGTTCATGACCACTTCCACCACCACTGATCAGTATCACCCGATCGGTTTTTTTTATCTTTCTTGAGACAACTTTATTGGATTCATCATATTCAACCTTATCAGGGAATGCTTCTGCAATTCCTGAACACATTTCGTGAACCAAATTGTCTATATTATTGATTATTTTTTTCATATCAAATCTCCTTTTACACCATGTATTTGACTACTTCTTCCTCTGAAGGTTTTTGATCTTTCTCCGCTTCAAATTCAGATTTTATTCGTCCGTCTTTCATGATAACGATGCGATTACTGAGACCGATTAACTCTAAAAGGTCATCAGTGATAAGGATAATGGCCATTTTTTTGTTTGCCGCTTCGCGAATAAAGGTATAAATCTCTTCTTTTGCACCAATATCAATACCCCTGGTGGGGTTGTTAAGGATTAACACATCCAAATCTTTTGCTAACCACTTGGATAAAACGATCTTTTGCTGGTTACCTCCGCTGAGTGAGTAACATAAATCGTCAGCTTTTGCTTTGATTCGAAATTTGCTGATACTGTTTTGAACCATGGTCTTTTCTTTTTGTTTGTTTAACAGCGCTATTCTACCGCTTAAGGTTTTTAAATTCGGTAGTGAAAGGTTGTATGTGACATTTAAAGTATCGATAATACCAAAATTTTTTCTTTCAGAAGGGACATAACCAATATTGTTGTGAATCATTCTTCTGATATTGGGTTTTTCAATCCGGTTATTGTTTATTTTGATTTGCCCTGTATCATATTTACCAATCCCAAAGAGTATTTCTCCCAGTTCTTTTTTTCCTGACCCGAGTAACCCTCCAATACCCAGGATTTCACCGGCTCTAAGTTTTATGGAAACAGACTCATATTCTTTATGGGAGCTTAATGTGTTAATTTCCAAAACGGTTTTCTCGTTTTCGATATCTTCCAGGGATTTTTGTGTGTGTGTATTATAGGTGTCTCCGCTTAAGATCCTTCCTACCATCATGGGATGGATGTCATCTTCTGTGGTCTTTTTGGGATTGACTTCACCTACCAATTCTCCGTCTTTTAAAACAACGATTCTGTTGCAGGTTGTCATTAACTCAGAGAGACGATGAGAGACGAAAATGAAACTAGCGTGTTCTGAAAAACTTTTCATTTTTTCAAGTAATAATGCCCTTTCCTTTTCAGGAAGCCCAGAAGTAGGTTCATCTAACAGAATCAAAGGTGTTTCGATATGGTACATATCGGAAATTGCAAATGCTCTTATGATTTCCAACATCTGTCGTTGATGAAAAGAGCAGGTTTTGACCTCTTGTTTTGGATCAATGTTGAGTTCAAAGTTTTCTAAATATTCCTTCGCTTCGATTATCATTTGCCTTCTGTTTAGCACACCACTTTTCTCAAACTTTTCTTCATGGGATAAAAAAAGGTTTTCATAAACGGTCAAATCAGGTACAAGATTCTGTTCCTGGAAAACCATCGAAACGCCCAAAAGATTTGCTTCTCTAAAACTCTCAGGTTTATAGGATTTACCGTGACTATACATTTTACCTTCTGCTGGTTTTTCTACTCCTGAGATTATTTTTAATAAGGTGGATTTGCCTGCGCCGTTTTCTCCGGCAAATCCAATGATATCATTCTTCTTAACTGTCAAATCGATACCTTTCAATGCATGTACACCCGGGTATTTTTGTTGTATTCCCTTTACTTCAAAATAAACAGTATCTTGGCTAATATTTGTTTTATCCATACTTAAAAAACCTCACTCTTATTGATCTCTTTTCGTCTGATATCAGGTTATTGAAAAAAATTACGTTATTTCACAATAAGGCTTTTAGGCCTGCCCATATTGGATACTAGTGCACCAAAGATGATCAGAACACCCATTGCCACGTTTCTTATTTCAGGTGTTACTCCCATGAAATTCAATCCACTGATTAATACTGTAATTAAAACGGCTCCAAGCAATGTACCAATCGGCGTCCCTCTTCCGCCGCTAAGCGCAATGCCACCCATGACGACTACAGCAATAGTTGACAAGGTATACGTATCTCCCATATACGGGCAACCGGCTTCCAGTAAAGATGCCTGTAAAGCACCTGCCAATCCCACAAATGATCCATGTATGGCAAAAGTCGCAATTTGCATTTTAACAACGTTGATACCGGAGTACTCTGCAACATATTCACTGCTACCAATGGCGTAAAGGCTTCTTCCAAAAGTCGTATTTCGTAGGAAAAAAATGGTAAAAATAACAATAATCAGTGGAATGAAAACGATATTGGGAATTCCCAAAAAAGTATTTCCTTTACTAATCTGAAGAAACGGTTCGGAATCTATATTAAAAGGAGAGCCTTTTAAAAGCAATACAGAAGCGCCGTTTAGGATCATCATCATCGCTATGGTAGAAAGAAAGGTTGGAATCTTCAGTAAAGTAGCCAGAAAACCGTTTAAAAAACCAACACCGGCTCCAACCAAAATGCCAATAAAGATAGCCCAGATACCCAGTTGAGGGGTTACCATGGCTGTTACAGCCCCAGTAAATGTTATACAGGCACCTACTGAAACGTCGATGCTTCCCATGATGATGATCATGGACATCCCCATTCCTGCAATTAACAAAATCGACATTTGTTTCAAAAGGTTCTGAATATTTGTAAACGAGAGAAACGTCGGAAATTGGATTCCAAAAAACAGAAGCAATATAATCAGCAATATCGGCGTCCAATATTTCGCTATTTTTTCATTCTTGAATATAGTCATCCATTTATTAAACACACTGTCCACCCCATATTCATTTGGTTAGTAATATCTTTCCGCGTTTCTGCGAAAAAATGACAAGCGATATTGCCAGTACAAGCAAAATCCCTTTTGAAATATCTTGAACATTTGACCCCACTCCAAGGAGGTTCATCCCGTTATCAAACGTACCAATCAGTAGAACACCCAAGAGTGTTTTTATAAGTCCGCCAGTTCCCCCCATGATAGATGTTCCACCTACAACCACAGCTATTAGTGTGTTAAACAAGTATCTGTCTCCCAAACGTGACGGGGCCATTCCTAAATAGGAAGCTAACAGAATGCAGGCGAAACCATTCAACAAACCGGAAAAACCAAAGGCAATAATTCTGTATTTATTGACATTGATTCCCATCTTTTTCAACGAATCCTCATTGCTGCCAATGGCTTTGATATACATTCCCACTTTTGTGTTTTTGCTAATGTAGACAAAAATGAAAAAGATAATAAAACCCCAGAGAATGACATTGGGAAGACCCGGAATGAGTTGACCAGTAGAAATCCAACTAAAATCCCTATTTCTAATGGCAATGTTGTACCCGTCTGTCAGCCCGGTTGCAATTCCTTTGAAAATAAACATCATGGCCAAGGTAATGATGAATGATGGGAGTTTTAATAAAACGATTAATGAACCGTTCAATAATCCGGACAGAAGACCAAATACAATACCGAGGATGATCATCCATGGACCCCCATTAGGAAACAAAAAAGCAGCCATGATGGATGACGAAGACAACATGGATCCCACTGAGAGGTCGATACTTCCCATCATGATTGGAAACGTTTCACCTGCAGCTACCAGAAGAAATACAGTAGAGATGGTGAGAATTCCTGTGATATTTCTGATTCTAGAAAAAGGTGGAATCAGAATTGAAAAAATGATAAACACAGCCGCCAAAAGTAAATAAGGTAGAATAGCTGTTAGTATTTCTAAACGTGTTTTTCTGGTTTTTTGAATTGTTGAAATCAAAAATGCCACTCCCTTGTTAAAAGGCAGGCTGTGCTCCTTTTCAGGCAGAACAACCCGCCCAGTTATCAGTTAGTGCTTACTTACAGTCCTTCTCCAAATCCCTTTATGTCAAAGCGATAAGGAACATCGATAACTTCATGGACTAATTCATCATTTTCTGTTCTCTTAACGATATCGGCTCTTAGTTGTTCTTCCAGGTTGTTGGCTACGAAGATATAATTATAGGGAGCACTGTCTGCAGGGGGAATAACCCACGCTGCGTTAAAGTGATCCAGGTACATCTCATATACTTCCTGATATTCGCCTGATGCTAATGCTTCTTTGTATTCATTAGGAATATCATAACCCCTTGGTTTGTCTAAATAAATCCAATTTGTGAAGCGGTCCGGGTAGATAGGTACTAACA
The DNA here is from genome assembly GCA_034659095.1 of Thermotogota bacterium. Taxonomy (GTDB): domain Bacteria; phylum Thermotogota; class Thermotogae; order MWEM01; family MWEM01; genus JASUTC01. Next base: position 4,822 of record JAYEGQ010000126.1, on the reverse strand, counting down.
AACCTTGTGGATCCCAATCATCAGGATGCAATGTTCTTGACATCTTTTTCCAATCAAAGCCGTAAGGGCCATCCTGGCAGAAGGTTTCGATGTACCATTCCACATTATCCTTTGTAATACAAACCTGCATTGTGGACATCATGGATTCAGGAACAGTCGGTCTCCATCCGTGCATTAAGTCATATACTGTAACGGCCTGTCGACCGGACATCCAGAAGCCATAAATGCCAAATACAGCATCTAACCTTCCTGTTTGAAGGTCCTTCATGTTTGATTTATTTGCATCAGTTGTAACCTGTACAGCATCCAATCCAGCTTCTTCAAAAGCAACAGCAGATCCTACGTTCATGCTGGTATTTGCACCAAATACACCATCAATTCTGTCTCCAAATTTTGCAATCCAGTCTTTTGTGATGGAATAACCCTTGTCTCTGACAAAGTCTCCATATTCTTCAGCAATAATGGTGACGTTTGGGAAATTTTCCATCAAAGCTGCTTTGTATCCTCTGACTCGGTCGTTCCCAGCCTTTGACCCCGGAAATCCCCATAGCACACAAGTTTCACCTTCACCATCCAGGAAGCGTCCCATTTCAAGACCGCCAAGGTACCCGTCAACGTAAGCATCAGGACCGATAAATTGTCCGTAATATGGACCAGCGTCTAATGGTGTCCACCAGTCTGCTATTTCGAGTATATTTGCATAATACACCTTTTCCCTGTTGACAATGTTTGACGCTTGAATAACTGATTCAATTGTTGGAGAATACCCAAATATCATTCTAACGCCTGAGGCGGCAAATGATTCAATCTGGGAAAGGAATCTTTCTGGGCTTCTGTCATCTGAAGCAGCTACATACACATTTCCAAGCGCTTCAACAGCTTCGCGAGCTCCTTTGTCAAATGTTAAAAAGAAATCATTGGCCATCTGAGCATACGTACATACCATTTTTTCAGCTGAAAACGCACTAACAACACTAAAGATCAAAAAACAAATCAGAACAACAACTAGTTTACCTTTGAATTTCTGCATTAAAAAAACCTCCTTAGTAATTTCCCTTGTAGATAAGGGTTTTTGGATTTATAAGATTATTTTTACTTTATATTCCCCGCCGAAACCTTCTCCACAGTAATCTGTTTTTAAGGCGTGTAGCTGGTCTTTGAAATACCTTTTACCAATGGGTGTATCCCACTTTTGACCGAATGCTTCCGTTACATCGCTTCTTACCTCACCAAGCTTACCGTATCTGGGCATCAGACAAGGTGTTACTCCGTCAACTCCAAATGGTGGGTAATGCCAAGTTCCTATATTCAAAAGAACTCCTTCGTTAGGTCCAATTAAAAATGCTCTTGTCTTCTCAGGTTCAGGTACTTTTGATGCCGGAGCAAGAACAAAAATGATCTGTTTGCCACCCAATGGGAAGAAATATTCATACGTCTCATAATGAACTTCAGTCCAATCAAGGATTTCACCCAATGGTTTTGGTTTAACAAACAACATGCCCATGGAGAATCGGTTATTTGCTCCGTCCAGGTAAGGGATCAAGTCCCAGTATCCTTTTAATATATCCATTTCTACAGCTGGCTTTACATCAATCGGATGAAGAGGGTATTTCCCTTCTTCTTTTTCCTCTTCTCTTCCAACGATTCTTCCAAATGTACTAAAATCTTTCATACTGACTTCGCTTAATTTTTCCAGTTTTACTTCAAATACGCTCATTCTTTTACCTCCTATTTTTAGTTTCAGTTATTTGTAAACGGTCTTTTAAAAATGGCGAAAAATGAATTTTCTAATAAAAAAACAAAAAAAGGCGCCCTTTTCAAAGGCGCCTTTACCATTTTATTAAAACATATCTGCCATAGATCCGTTTTGATATTTAATTGTCAAAAAGATCCTACAACATGAGTTGACTGAATGTCAAATCTGTTTATTGTTCATAAATGATCATTAAAGTCGATTATTGGTAATTAGATACAAAATACTTTCAATTACTTTGATGTTTGTTAAAAAGAAATTATCTTCAGTTCCCCTGATTCAAAGACAATAATTTATCAGCGGCAATAATATCTTTGGAAATTTCCGCCAATTTTTTATTGCGGCTTGTGCTCATTTTCTGTAGTAATTTCATGGCTTCAGCTTCTTTTATGTTATTTTTATCCATAAGAATTCCTTTGGCCCGTTCTACAAATTTTCTTGATTCCAAGGCATCTTCTTTTTCTTTCAGTTGTCTTTTTAATTTTGAATACTCTTCAAATCTGCTCATAACAATTTCAATAGCGGGTTTAAGCTCAATTTCATCTACCGGTTTCACCAGATAATAAAAAACCCCTGCATCATTTGCGCGTTTGATCAGTTCTTTTTCGTTATATCCCGTTGTTATAATTGCGGGAATATTGATTTCTTGGTTAATTTTTCGAATGGCTTCGATACCATCAAGAATGGGCATATTAATATCTATAATCAATAAATCCGGTTTATGTTCCAATGCGAATTCAACAGCTTGTTGGCCGTTGGTTGCTTGGGCAATGACTGTATAACCCGAATTTTCCAAAGCTTCTCTTAAACCCATTAATACAATGTATTCGTCTTCTGCAATCAGGATTTTCAAATTTTGGTTCATACCAACCTCCGAATATGTGTTCAGTTTTTATGCTTTTGATAACAGTAATTTTTCTTTTGGAATTTTTATAACCGCTATTGTTCCCTTATCATAATAAATATCAAAGCTACCTGAAAAATCATTTATAACGATTGATTTAACTAAAAAAAGACCCAGACTTTTCAGTTCATGGATACTGAAATCAGGTGGTAAACCTTTTCCATTGTCTTTTATAGAGATATAAAAAAAACCTTCTTGCTCTTGACATGATATATAGATTTTTCCCTTTTCAATATTATCAAAGGCATGTTTAATACAATTGTTAATGAGTTCGTTTATAATTAACGAAATACTTGTGGTTTTGTTATATGGGATGAAAATATCTTGAAGACAGAGAATAATCTCTGGCTTACCGTTCAGGACATAGAAATCTAAAAGAGCATTTATAAGTTTTTTGACGTTAATAATGCTTCTTCCTTCAATATCCTGACTTAATAGGTCATGAATAACGGCGATGCTTTTGATCCTTGAGACAATGTCTTCCAAAAGAGCGTCCACGTTTTGGTGTCCCTTTTTTTTATAATTATTTTTTTGCATCCTTATGATGGATGTGATCGTTTGAAGGTTGTTTTTAATACGATGGTGTGTTTCCTGGAGCATGGTGGATTTACCAAGAAGTCTTGTATTATCGATGGCAACAGCCGCCTGGCGAGACAGTGTTTTGAGATAACGTAACTGTTTTTCGTTGTATAGGAAAATATCATCGTAAGCAACTTCTATTAATGCAGTTTTGTTGGATCGGATTAAAACAGGATAACAAAGGATGGTTTGACAAGTCGTTTTTTTCTTGAATAGCCCATGAAAATCTTGTTCTTTTGAATTTTTATAATAATAGGTGTTTTCCTTCATGATTTCCATAATTGTTTCAGGTTTTAACTGAGAAATCTGAAAGTCGTCTTCAGAGTAAGAAATATGGTCCATAATGGTTTGTGTACTGTCATCTATCAGATAGATACTGGAGCCTTTAGAATTCATGATTTTACAGGAATATTTACATAACATCTTTAAGATATCATTTAACTCATAATTGGAAGTCAAGTATTCTGTGGCGGTAAAGATCGCATCAATCACTTCTTCGTTTTCTTCTTGGATTATTTTCAGGTCTTTGTCCATATTTCTTTTGATATTAAACCCTGACATCAACTGAAGCAATTTGACCGGGTTTTTCTTCGCTTTTTCTGTGGGTAGGGTACCAACAATCTCACCTTCAAACATTATTGAGATTTTATCAGCGATTTGCAAGCCTTCTTCCCATTTATCAGTGACATAGAGAATCCCCGTTCCGTTTTGTTTCAGTTTTTTCAATAAATCAAAAAAGATTTCTTTGGAATTTTTGGTTAAGTTCTCGGTAGGCTCGAACATAACCACAACATCCGGTTGATAATAATAGAGTTTTGCGATTTCCAGAACCTTTTTATCTTCAGCGGTTAAATCGTGAATATACGATTTGATATCGATAGATATATTGAGTTGATCAAAGGTTTCTTTCACTTGTTTTTTTAGTCGTAAATGATTGATTGTTTGAAAAAAATTCTTGTTGTTGTCCTTTATCAGGAAAAAATTTTCGTAAACCCTCAATCCATCGGCAAGCATGGGTTCCTTTATCAAGAAATTGATTTCTGTTTTACTGATATCACCTATTTTATGAGTAATATTTTTTTCATTGAAAATAATACTACCGGTGAATTGTTTTTCAGCACCCAAAAGAACATCGACAATAAGTCCTTTACCCACTCCTCTTTCGCCAATTAACGCGTGGACCTCAGATGGAGCAAGAGAAATACCGACATTTTTCAAGTTTACTGTGTTTCCTGAAAAAGTACTTACAGAGTTGATTTCCAACAGTTGATTGCTCATCATCACCTACTTCAGCAAAATGAAAGAGATTTAAAACAAGTCCCAAATCTCATTATAGTGCATATTTATATAAATTGCAAACAAGATCAGGTGCACGATAATTGAAGGATTTGTAAGTAAACAGTCAATAATCAAGAATAAAGTAATATCCTTGCTTCTTAGGGTAGAAATTCAAGTTTGAAATTTTTGATTTTTAATGCTAATCTGTAGTTAGTTTCTGAAACTAACTAACAGGAAGGAGATTTATGAATCTATTTACAGATCCCCTTGGAATGAAACCCACAATATTAAAAAAAATAAATATGTCC
>JAYEGQ010000125.1:0-3138 GCA_034659095.1 Thermotogota bacterium | reverse complement strand
CCCTTGGAACGCTCGGACAAAAACAAGAGTCGAAAGATGACACCTGAAATGGAAAGTCTGATTCTGGAAGAAAGAGCCAAACATCCCGAAAGAAGCTGCCAGCTCTTTTACGAACAACTGTGTGCAAGGGGCAAACTCCTCCCGTCACAGCTGTCTTATGCCAGTGTGTATCGTTATTTAAAACGCCAGAACCTGTTAAAGACGCATCAGCGAAAAGAAGGGGAAAGAAAACGGTTTGGATACGAAAAGATCAATATCCTCTGGCAGGGAGACACGATGCACGGGCCGTATATCCGGGCCAGAGGACGAAAAACAAAAACGTATCTGGTCGCAATCATCGACGATTGCTCTCGGATTATACCATATGCCACGTTTATGATTCATGAAAACGCCACCGGTATCGCAAGGGTCTTAAAAGAAGCCATCGCTCGCAGGGGGATTCCTAAACTGCTTTACTTTGACAACGGCTCCCCTTACAGAAATGACATCATCGCTTGTGCGTGTGCTCAATTGGGTATTAACCTGGTACACACCCCGCCCTATACACCTCAAGCGAAAGGTTATGTAAAGACTTTCGTTATGTAAAGAAGTAAGTCTTAAATCACTCGGTATAAGCTGTTTAAGGTTTATTTCTTTACATAATAATCCACATATGCTTATCATGAATTAAACAATTATATAGGGAGGTTTGATTCATGATAACAGATATACAAATGCTCATCAACTTATGTGAGCAAGAGCTGAATGAAAGAGAGTACACACTTTCATTACACACTCAGATTAGTAAAACTTGGTTTGCGTTAATGAACTGGATGACTGAAAAAGAACATCATCAGTTCACAATGGAAGTTGGCTATGAGTATTGTGATTTACATTTTGGTGGTCACGATTTAACGAATCCGATTAAGCGCCAGTATCGAAAAGGTTTGCGAGCGATTCGCATGCTGATCTCATATCAGAAGGATGGTGAGTTTGAGTTCCGTACGCCTTCGGTTGTCAGAGAATTTTCGGGTATTACAGGGATACACATGGAAAACTATCTGACCCATCTTGAAAGCGTTATCGGTTTGAAACAAAGCTCACTATCCAACAAGCGATTCTATCTTATTTTATTAAACGATTATTTAGAATCAAATGGATATACTTATTCTAATATGTCTGTGCAGTTGGTCACCGGCTTCTATAACAGCCAGTCTTTTACACTTGCCTCAAGGCATAACTGTAATTCAACACTACGATTGTTCCTGAAATATTTATTTGATTCCGGTTTGACACACTATGACTGCTCAATCTATATCATGCCTGACAATTACAAACAATCCAAAAAGCTTCCAACGACATACGAAGAGGCAGAAATCAAGCTTATCATACAGACCGTTGATCGAGGAGCTGCTATCGGTAAACGGGATTACCTGGTGATACTATTGGCAGCTGAATACGGGTGGCGCACATCAGATATCGTTCATTTTTCCTTTAGCCAGATTGACTGGGATAAAAATGTTATCAGCTTCAATCAACACAAAACAAATGCGCCAATTAATTACCCTTTGATTGCTTCAATCGGAAATGCCATCATTGATTATCTTGAAAACGGGAGACCGATTACAAAGACACAGGAAATTATCGTATCACATGAGACTGCTAATAAAGGTAAAATGCTGAATAGAGGGACCGTTCACTCCATTGTAAGTAAATACATGAAAAGAGCCAACATCTCCCATTGGAAAAATAAAAAACATGGCGCTCACTCTCTTAGACATAGCTTGGCTACAAACCTGTTAAAGAAAAATGTGTCAATGCCACTCATCTCTACGGTATTGGGTCATCAAACGACTGAATCGACAAAAATCTATCTCTCGGTTGACTTCAAACAGTTGCGCCAATGTGCTTTACCCATGCCACCTGTCAAATCTACGTATTATCTGGGAGATGAGCCGGGTGAATAGGACTGTGTTCAAGAGTGTGTTTGCAGAAGACATCAACGAATACTTAGATGAAAAGGTTCGTTCAGGTTATTCCGAAAAAAGTTTCTACTATCATTTGAAGTGTTTTGACCGATTCTGTAGAGACAATGAGTTAGAGACGAAAGAATTTAACCAACCTTTGGCGGATGAATGGGTTAAAATACGACCAGCTGAGGCTTCTACCACCCATTATTCAAGGATTAATGCAATGAAATGGTTTCTGATTTTTCTACACAATAAAGGGTATAAAGTTCGTGTAACAAGAGATGTAGCATTCAAGCCAACAGACTTCAAACCGCATATATATACAAAAGATGAAATTCGCCGGTATTTCGAAAGCGTCGATCGTTTTGATTCATCTCGAAACAAAAGAACTAAAATCCAGTACCCATTGTTATTCCGTCTGCTCTACTGTTGTGGAACCAGGATTAATGAAACGCTGGGGATAAGAAAGTGCGATGTCGATCTTGAGGCCGGTATCATAAAACTGTTTGAAGTGAAAAACAACTGTGAACGCTATATCGTTCTTAATGATGAGCTGTTGGATCTGATGCAACACTATGCCAACAAAACCTTCTATCTCTTATCTGAAACAGACTATATCTTCCGTTCAACCAGAGACAGTCGGTATCATGGGGCCACTGTCTACGAACATCATCGACTGATACTCAAGAAGGCCGGGATTCCTTACATCGGCGACGGAAAAGGGCCACGGGTTCACGATTGGCGCCACACATTCGCTGTCACAGCATTTAAGAAAATGATTGACGAGGGTCTCGATATGTATGTGGCACTTCCTGTTTTATCAACATACCTTGGTCATAAAACGATCAATGCGACCGAAAAATATGTGCGATTGACAATGGAGATTTATCCATTTATCGAAGAGCAGTTCAAAGATAAAATGAATGCTGTGTTTGGGGAGGTGCATCATGAAGCAGACTAAGTTTGCCCATTTTCTCAATAAATACTTCACAGTGTATCTGCCTAACGTCAACGGTAATACACCGAGAACCGTTGATACCTATCGTTATGCATTTATTCATCTGCTGACATACTTTGAAAGCTGCGGTATAAGAGCTGATGAGATTGAGCTTACTGACTTAACGGCGGTTACTATTTCTGAATACTTATCATGGTTAGAACTAGCAAAGCACAATTCAGTAGCAACAAG
>JAYEGQ010000124.1:0-3146 GCA_034659095.1 Thermotogota bacterium | reverse complement strand
GCTGGAGTTGAGGGACACTCCTTAGAAGTTTAAAAGACAAAACTTCACGGTTAAATCAAAGGGGGCGGAGGGAGTTATCGGGAGAATACCATTAACAGTGATGTTCCCGTTATAGTGTTTAGACCCCAATAGGCAAAAGGGACGGTTCTTTTTGCTGAGAAAAATCTCAATAAAAACCATGAATTGGGGATAATAAAAAAGCCCAAGTGTAGAATATTCCACCAGGGCTTTTTTTGAATATGATCACTTTCCAGATTTAAAGAAAATGTTATTCGTTTTCATTTTGCATCCTTTTTTTGATCTGTTCAAGCTCTTGAATGGATAAACCCTCATATTTAGAGATGAGCTCCAAGGATAATCCATCTTTGATCATCTTTTTTGTTTGCCGGGCATGTCTATTGAGCCGGAACGTTGAAAGAAACATTCACCGCCGAACCGATAGGAAGGGAAGCCGAGGGCAAGGGCGTTGTTAGTGATGACAGGGTCTGAAGGAAGCCGCAGGTGGAATTGGGAACATAGCGTAAGCGAACTGAAGATGGCTGGACAGGGGGAAAACCTTGCGAAAAGTGGGAATATCCAAAAGATCGGTTGTTTATGTTATCCTAAAACTGGTTCTTTCCATTTTCAATAGAAATAAGGAATAAAATAACTCTGTAGGGCTCTGAAATGCTAATTTTCAATATTTTAAAGCATTATTGTTTGCCCCGACTATCAAATACACTCTATAGGCGGAACCCATGTCATTGTTCTCAATAATCGTCTATCATAAGTGGAAAGAACCCTAAAACTGAGCCACGAAATCACTCGAAAAGTGACCCACTAAGAAGAAAAAAGACTATAATACCTCCATGACAAAAAGTGGAGGGTAACGAGGATGATCACGTTGGTTCAAAAACAAAAAATAATCATAGAAGCCATTCAAGGGAAAAAATCACATCGGGAGATAGCAAGAGAAATGGGAATCAGCAGAAACACCGTCAAAAAACCAGCAAGATAAAGTGGAAGCTGCTTACCAAAGCCACTAATGTCGATAGGGACGGGTTGGTTTTGCAAACCCCCTCTTTAAATTGGTACTGGCTCTTTTCCGAGGGTCAATCCCTACCTGCGGTTACCTCCATAAAGAAATATGTAAATAACTTAATAGGTAAAATACGGTTGACATATTTAACTATAAAGGGTATAATCTATTTACACAATATATGATAATAAATTAAGAGGGTAAAAGATTGACGATTGAATTTAAAAATAAACATCTATTAGCTCTTTATAAAAAAGGGAAATCGAAAAAATATACATTAAATAAAGCAGTTTTAAACAATTTCTTTTCTGTGGTTGCAATTTTGGAATCGGCAAAAGATATTTATGACTTATGGAATTTACCCTCGTTAAATTTTGAGACAATGCAAGGTTTTAAAAGCAGATATTCTGTAAGATTAAATAAAAAATACAGACTTGAAATGACTATTGAATGGACAAACGAAGAACTCACAATAGGTATTATAGGACTTGAAGACATCAGTAACCACTATGGAGGTAGATAATTATGACAAACAAGCAAAAACCATTCATAAATATTGGTCCCGGACAAATTATCACCCGAGAAATGCAAGCGTTAAACTGGAAGCAGGAAGACCTGGCACAAATACTCGGACTAACACCGAAAACAATAAACCTTATTTTGAATAACAAACAGGGTATTACGATTGATACGGCAATATTATTGGCAAAGGCATTTAAAACAAGCCCGGAATTCTGGCTGAAACTTGATCAAAACTATCGCCTTCGTTTGAACAGTGAAACAAAAGAAATGAAGGAAACAGAATTTAAAGCTGAAATCAGAAAACATATGCCAATACTCGAAATGAAAAAAAAAAGATGGCTTGATTTCGATACAAAATCAACAAAATCCCAAATAAAGGCATTTTGCGAATTTTGGGGTATTAAATCTATTAATTTTAATATGTACTCGGAAGAATTACCATTCTATACCAGAAGAAATGACAATGATGAAATTTTTACAGCGTATTATTCACAAACATGGTTCAGAAAGGCAAAAATAGAAGCTTCAAAAATAAAAGTTCCCGACTATAATAAAGCTAAATTGCAAAAGCTTATAAACAAACTGGAAGATTTCATACTCACGAAAGAAGGAGTTACAGCATTTATCCAAAAACTGGAAGAATGTGGTGTTAAATTTTTTGTCTTATCTCATATTGAGAAAACATATCTTGATGGGGCGAGTTTCATGAGTCAAGATAATCCTGCGATTGTTTATACGGGAAGACACAAAACGATTGACAGTTTTTGGTGGACGATTACTCATGAGCTTGCACATGCTTTACTCCATCTTGAAAGCAAGAAAAACTTTCTGGATGTTCTGGATTTTTCAGAGCAGGATAATTCTACTGAAGAAAATGAAGCGGATCAATTTACAGCGCAAGTGTTAAAGAAAAACGAGATAGTAAACGAGCACGGAAAATTAAGAAGTCGTTTATCCGAGCGCAGCTTAAAGGCAATTGCAGAGAAATTAAATATATCTGAAGCAGTTGTATTAGGTATTCTACAGTTTTCCAAAAGACAGACTTATCGAACAAAATTGAATACTTACAAATATTCAGCTCTTGAGAATATTCCAGAATGCTATTTTAAAGGTTGAGGAAACTACCGTTACTTGGTGAACAACGAGTGAACAACGATGGGGACGGTTCTCGCTGCTCTTTTTTTGCAAAGCACAAAGCAACTTGGTCGGTTCTTTTTGTTGAGAAAAATCAAGTCTATGAGTGAAAATCAATACTAAAACCATCAAATTCGGGTTTGTTTTGTTTATTATTCAGTCTGAATCAAAAGAGGAGTTTATCTTTCCGCATCTTTAAGGATTTCTTTGATTTTTTCAAGCTCAAGTCCGGTGCCCTGTGCTATTTGGTCCGACGTCAATCCCATTTTGTATAAATTGATCGCTGTTTCTTTTTTTCCTTGTTCAATTCCTTTTTCGATTCCTTTTTCTTCTGCCTCACTTAGTGCAGAATACTTATCCATAATCGCCTTTTCTCTTGCCATGTATTCTTCTTGTAATTTCTCGTCTTTACTGAGCGTTTTTAACATATCTCTCGCCCTCCCGATTAATTCATTCTTTTCTTCTGCCATTT
>JAYEGQ010000123.1:0-3159 GCA_034659095.1 Thermotogota bacterium | reverse complement strand
TCAGAATAGGTAATGAGCTGCTGATCTTGCGCAAACACAAGTGAATTACAAAAAAAGAAAAGGATGCCGAGCCATTTTAACATTCGTTATTCCTCCTTATACTGTTCAATGTTTGGAAGGTCTAATGATGGTTTTGCCATCCGGAAGGAACATAAGGATGTTCCTTTTGAGATTATTTCTCTACTTATAGACTATTCTTTATTAAATATTTGGCCACAAGCAGAACACTTTTCGTCAGATGGCTTACGAAAAGCATCACAGTTGAAACAAATTTCGTTACATTCTACAAGCTCTTGATGTATCTCTTGCAATCTGAATGTTTCATTCATTTCTTCATCTTGAGTTTTGATTAGTCCAAGCTTTTTTTTCTTATCTATTATATCAAGATAGTCGAATGTTTGCGCATTCATAGCACGATAATCATCCTCAGAAATTGAGAAACGCTCTTTTATCATCGCAAGTTTCTTCTGCTTCTGCTCCTGTTCATCTAAGAGTTCTGCTCTGTGTTTTTCTATTATCTTACGTTTCTTCTGTTCGTACTCTTGCTCATTTAAGAGTCCTGCATTTTTCAACTCAGATATTTTGTTTACAAAGGGCTCAGTTATTGAGCAGAGTAGCTTTTTGAATCTTTCCGCGTCCTCCCTTGCCTTAACAACTGCCATTTTTTCGATGAATTCGTTTGCAGTTAATATGCCTTCGTTTCGTAGTTCTTCAAGTATAGCCTTTTCCTTTGAGGTGGCTTTATTCTCAATTGTGGGCTTGTGGTGAGTTCTTTCCTGCAATTGAGTGGTTCTTCCTCGTATAGTCATATTCTGAATATTCGAAGTGAGGTCTTGTTTTGGGTGGTGGTTAGCAGAAAATAACGCCTTTTCCTGGCCTTTCTTCTCTTTATTGCCAATTTTCTTTGTGATATTCCATACAAAGAACATGAATATGAATCCTAATATTCCTCTTATGCCTCCTGTTAATACGCTTGGTGGAAAGATTTCTTTGGAAATCCCATAGAGCAACGCCACAAATAGAAAAGCCACCATAAGAATAGTCCAACGAATTACAATAGCCATTGATTCCTCTGTTTCTCTTATATTTCTCGATAAAAACAAGAAAGTCGTTTTTTCAATCCTTGAATAAATATTTTTTGAAATTTAGCATTTGGGGCAAAAAAAAGCAGATGGTAAGTTTTAAGGCAATGCTCAGTGTGCTCAATTTTTTAATAAAATTTAATACTGAAGGATCGATCTATGTATTTATGTGTGGAGCTATAAACGACTTTCTAAAAGCGACTGTATTAAATGATCATGCTTTAGTTAATACCTGAGTATGGCTTTATTGTGGCTTCTCTTTACGCCAGTCAATGCCGTGGTTTTCAAGATGTTTCATAAAGATGGTCACAACATAATTACTAAGCGAACGTGTTTCTTCTTCAGCTAATTTCTGAAGGGCGGTTTTTATTCTTTCGTCAATTTGAAATGAAATTATCATTTTTCGCATACTCCTGATTACAAAAATTTTAAAAAGATGTAAAGGATTAAATATTAAGCTTGACATTTATTTTAGTAGCTCTTAATATATTTTAAGAACTTAGTCAAACTAATTTTCCCAAAAGCCCAAAGATGACAAACAAATTAACAATCAACTTTATGCCTGACTTACCTGTTACCGCGAGGAACAGGGGGCTTCTTTGGGGCCTGGGACAAGTCAGGCATTTTTTTTGAACTTCTCACGGGATAGGCGATGCAGGCCGAAAAGTGGTGTCCCTGGCCACCTTCCCGTGAGAAACTTTCAGGGAGAAAGTGAGGGCTTTATGGCATGTATATCAAAAAGGCGTGATCGGTACGTCATAGACTTTTATAATAACCAGGGTAACCGGAAGCGCAAAACGTTAAAGGCGGGTACTACAAAGGCCAGGGCAAAGGAGATATTGAGAGATATTGAGGATAAACTTGCCAAGGGCTTGTACCTGCCTGAAGAGCGAATCCCTTTGTTTTCCGAAGTTGCAAAGGACTGGCTTGAATTTAAGAAACTGAATATCAGGGCATCAACATGGTCTTGCCTGGAAGGTCACACACTAAAACACTTTGAAGAGCTTAACAATTTGAGAGTCAACTTGATCTCAACGGCTGTCATTGAAAAATGGATAACCAGGCGGCAAGAAGACAACATGAACATATCGACTTTACGCAAGGTGTTAGTGACACTTGGTCAGATTATGGCTTATTCAGTACGGCACAAATACCTTGACCATAATCCTGTAAGAGATGCGGAGAGACCAAGAGGGCAGGGGATAATTGAGGAAAAAAAGATCAAAGTTTTAACACCGGATGAAATAAAAGCCTTCCTGGATGCCGTAACTGATCAGAAATACCATACGCTTTTCCGACTGGCAATTATGAGCGGAGCGAGACAAGGGGAGCTTTTAGGCCTAAAGTGGTCAGATATCGACTGGGAAGCAAGTCAGATACGCATTGAGCGGACTTTTAACAATCAGGCATGGTATGACACTAAAACTAAAGCTTCAAAGCGAAGAATTGACCTGGGGCCTGGAATGATAGCGGAGCTTAAAAAATGGAAGCTTGCCTGTATGCCGAGCAGACTGAACCTTGTCTTTCCGAATGAGTCAGGCCAACCGATTAATCATACCAATATGAGACATCGGTATTTTAAACCTGCCTTGGAAAAGGCGGGCGTAAGAAAGATTCGCTTTCACGACTTACGGCACACTTACGCAAGCCTTTTGATCGAGCAGGGCGAGAACATCAAGTATATTCAAAGTCAACTTGGTCATTCGTCCCCGACTACGACTTTAAACGTATATGCTCACTTGATGAAACCCGAAAATCAGGAAGCAGCCGTCAAGCTGGAAAAAGCTATTTTTTAAGCAACCGGTCACAAAATGGTCACAACTTTTGGAAACACTATTTTTATGAACATTGTATATTCACACCAACAAGCCATTTACAATAAGTGCTTATCACAAAAGGGCATAAAAAAAGAGCTTACAGCTTCATACTACTGTAAACTCTTGATATGCATGGTAGGCGATACTGGATTTGAACCAGTGACTTCTACCGTGTGAAGGTAGCACTCTCCCACTGAGTTAATCGCCCATTATTCTTAATTGTCGACCATATCTTTTAGCTCTTTGCCTACTTTGAAAAA
>JAYEGQ010000122.1:0-3173 GCA_034659095.1 Thermotogota bacterium | reverse complement strand
GTCAACTACATTCTTTTAGTTCAATTACTACGTCAATTTATAAGCTAATATACATCCGCAAGTCTAACCCGTCCCGTGTCTAAGCCTGTAAACCAATAATCCAATGGATGTCCCCCACTGCCGTATGATTAATTTCTATCTTTCGATCAATATCGAGGTTTGGTTTTGTGTCTTGATTCATTTTTTCATAAAGCTGGATTTGCCCTTGGTTATAAAGTCTAATAGTTTTCTTTTGTACATATCAGGTGAGCTTTAGTAGAAATACTTGCTTGTTAAGGGATTTAAAGCTTCCATTTTTTTTCGATTGAAACAGGAAGGCCGACACGCATAAAAAACCGAGCAAATGCCTGTGATAGATGTTCTCGATAAGGTGGGAGGAGACGAAATCTAGAATGCCCCCGCTGTGTTAGCAAAGATTCAAGAAAAAATCGCGGAACAGTGTAAACCTCATTAAAAAAGACAATGCGGACACCAATGCTTAATCCGTTTATCCGACAATCATTTAACATCGTAAGGTTCCACATAAATCCATCACAAATGTTATTGCAGTGGGCATTCCATGCTTTTTCTGTAGGCTTTTGATCAGCTTTCTGCATACTGTTCTCCCAAACAACACGATGGTCATCGAGAGAAACATGTTGACATAGAATCACATTTTCAACTTTTTCATGTTCAAGATCGCAGGCCTGGGTCATTACCACAACATCAGCTTGTATCGCACTCATGGCGTTATCTATAACTTCAGACACACCTTTTCCCTCCAATCTCAAGGCATCCACTTGCCATGCAAGCAAAGGACAATCAATAATCAGATCACCTTGAGTGAGAGGTATGTCTGGGGTTACAATATCGTACCATGCATCAGACATCTTCTTCCTCAAAAGTTCGTAAGCCGATAATAGCCTTTGGTTTCCAGCGCGGCAGATCGGAAGTCCTAAGTTTGACCTTCTTTGTAAACAGAACCTTTCGGTGGTAATCTGTAGGAAACACACCTCGCGAGTCTGCGGGCTCAGGTTCGTCATGACGCCAAAGCAAAAAGCAGGGCGATACGCTTCCAACGGCTTCTCCTGGGAATCCCAAATCATCTTCAATGACTTGGTAAATAATAGGCATCATACCTGCAGTGTATGCCAATCCATATGAAGTAGCTCGACGCCAAAGGTATTTTTCCCCCGCACTTGAGTAACCAAAGTTAGGCTCACCACTCCCTGGCTGATGTGCCACTAATGCAACATCCACAAAAGGTTTTCTTGCCAATTTATCACTATCTACGAAGTCTTCCGTGCTTAAACTATTTGTTCCTATATATGAATCTCGCCAAGCTTGGTCAACGGACTCCATCATTTTTTTCTCCTCCATATACTCTTTTGCACATCTTCTCCTGTCAGGTCAGTAAACCCACGCACTATCCATTCACGGGCAAGATCGAACCAGTCCGCCATTCCCTGGGGTGACCTATCCTTTCCAATACCACGAACGGTTAAATCAAACAATAGTACTGGAAGGCCTGAATCGTGGAGTTTTGCATGCCGGATCGTTACGTGCAACCGACCCGCCTCATCAGGCAAGACAAAGGTTGTTCTCCAATTAACTCTTTCGGGCTCAGGTAAAAACCGGTGTTCATTAGTACGTAATAAGAAGTCAGGAAAAACTTTGCCTATTTCATTTAGGGTTGTCCATCCCTCTCCTTGCGGAATGTGATTGATGTAAGTCATTTCATACTGGCGCGGTTCTATAGCCCCAAGATCATTTTCACTCAAAAACGATTCAAACCGAGATAAACGGTCTTTAAACAGTTCGATTACTTGCGGGTAACGTGGATATTCATCCTCTGACAGAACCTTCTTCCAGTTATGCAAAAATCGATCGCGCTGTACTTGAATGATTCCATTATCGTTTTTGTGTACAAACCATATCCGTGGCAATGGAGGCACTTCAGCAAGCTGAAGGTCAATTCGAGGAGCTTCTTCGAAACGTTCGATCGCGGGAGCTAAAGGAGGGACCTCACGACAAACAGGATATTCTGTTTTGTATTTCTCCCACAACAAGCCAAGGTGTGGTGCAAGCAGATTGTCGATAGATTTAAAAAGAATCCCGCAGACCACTTCGATAACCGGCGGCCTTTCATAATCTGGCAAACTCTTTGAGATTTCTTCCATATTGATCACTCCAAACATTAGAATAAAACATTAAGTATTATAAAACTCTTGCCCCAAGGCAAACACGTTTCCGAGCAATGCAGCTTCATCATAGCACAACCATCTGAATATTAAGGATAGATCATGATTAAATCGCAATCTATTTATATGGAAAAATAGTTTCAGAAACTTTTTTATACTAACATCTCCTATAAGATCAATAAATATTTTGGAGGCCACGTGCCAGCCAAAACTCAGCGCCGGTTTCAGATTCAGTATGAAGCATTTTTTCAAAATTAGAGTGAAGTCTGACTATGATTTCTTTTTACACCTCCATAAAAATGTTTTGCTTGGTCAGCTAACATGAAATATACGGCCTAAAAACAATATTCTTTTATGATGTATATCTCAAAGTATCTTGAATTACAATAAAAACAAATGTTGCTGCATTATATTACAGCAAAAAGCAATTGGTAATCTGTGTTTTTTTAAAACAATTTTATCTGTTTTGATGCTTCGGCTTTTTGTTTCTTTTTGGTTTTTTCTTTTATGTGCAGGCCGGCTTTTACTTCCTGTTCGTGGATTTCGTGGTTTAGTTTTAGCAGGCGCTTTAGGACTTTTTTTCCGGCATCGGGTGAAATTATATATCGGATGCGATCATTTTCAGGGAGATAATCCACTTCGTAAAAATCATGTGCAATATCTATATCCTCGGATTATTTCAAAAAAATAAAATGAGAAACGCATAAAATCATGGGCGTCCCGCTGTATACACTAAATGGAATAAGAAGAAGTAAAAGGAACTTTAAAGGCTAAAACCCACAACATAATTATACTCGCAACATAACGTCCCCTTGTATGCGGCTCAAATCCAGCCGGGCGTACCATAATTTTCAGAGAGAGCTTAGGGGACGCGTCTAAGGATGATGAGCGGTTTTAGCGGGAGATTTTATTCAGATAGTTTTTGATTCCCTTGGCAATTTTCTGTTTTTCAGATTTTGATGCAAAGGAGTCGAAGGTTTTGATGATATCTTC
>JAYEGQ010000121.1:0-16239 GCA_034659095.1 Thermotogota bacterium | reverse complement strand
GACCAAAACTGGGAAGACCGCCAAAAGATAAACAAAAGACCAAGGCCCATAAAAAGCTGGAATACCAAGATTCATGTGAAAGAAACGAAGTGGAAGGCAAATTTGGAGTAGCCAAGAGAAAATTCTCACTGGATTGTCTGAAAACGAAACTCAAGGAAACCTCCGAAACCAACATTGGCCTGACGTTCTTCACCATGAATTTAGAGAGCTACTACCGGAGCTCTCTAAATTTTCTTTTTATTTTTTTGTTTTTGGCCCAAATATCCAATATTTTCGATGTTTTACGAAAATTCTCTCCCCAAAAAAGGAGTTTTGCATTTAGTTGTTAATATTGTATGTCTGGAAATTCGGGGTTTTTCGTTTTTCAGCAGGCCCTAAATAATAACCCTCTTCGCAGAAGGTTTTTAAGAATCGTTCAGAAAGATACAATTGAGATCAGCTATGATTTATGTGAGAAGCATTGAATACTGATATTTCAGTGTATGTTTCGTCGAAGCAATTTGTAAAGGTCAAAAAACGGTCAAAAAAAGAGGCTCTTTCGCCTCTTTTTTTAAAACAATTATTTTGCTTTTTCTTTCAGGTCTTTTCCAGCTACAAATTTCGGAACTCTTTTTTTGGGAATCTTTATTTCTTTTTTTGTTTGGGGATTAATTCCTTTTCTTGCCTCGTTTATCTTTGTCTTAAAAGTTCCGAAACCTACCAGTTTAACCTCACCGCTGTCCGATAATTCATCAACAATTGTTTTAATTAAACTGTTCAAGAATTGTTCGGATTGTTTTTGTGTGGTACCGTTTGATTCTGCTAGTGCTTTAACCAATTGAAGTTTATTCATAACATGACCTCCCAATGTTTAATTTTGTTGTCAGGAAAAACTTTCCCCCTTACAAGCTGATTATACCATTAACTTGGCAGATGAGGCAATTTTTATAAAATTTGATAAAAAGAGTTGTAAAAAACAGAGGATTTAATGTACAATAAGTAAATAGTTAATAGAAATCGGGGTGATGGATTGAGTCGAATAAAAAACATCAAAAAGGCATCCTGGATAGGTTTTTACGGGAATCTGTTCCTTGCTATTATAAAGATATTCACAGGTTTTAAAACTGGAAGTTTAGCTGTTATCGGTGATGGGGTAGATAGTGCTACAGATATTTTAACTTCTCTTTTAACATTATGGGTTGCTAATATAATTGGTAAACCTCCTGACGAAAACCATCCTTATGGTCACGGAAGAGCTGAAACCATTGCAACACGAATACTTTCTTTTATCATTTTTTACGCAGGGATACAATTAATCACCACATCTCTTAAAGATATTTTTAGTGGTAAAACGCCTGGTATTCCAGGAACGATTGCGATATATGTTACTTTGGTCTCAATAGTTATTAAAATGTTCTTGTCTTATTACAAATACAATATCGGAAAAAAAGAAAGTAGTTCAATGCTTATTGCTGATGCAAAAAACATGAGAAACGACATCGTTTTATCAATTAGTGTTTTAATTGGATTGTTTTTGACTTTTATCTTTCATTATCCTTTGTTTGATAAGCTCATTGCCTTATTTATCGGTGGTTGGATTATAAAAGTTGCTGTTAATATTTTTTTGGAAGAAAATAACGAATTAATGGAGGGCATAAACGATACGGGAATCTATGCTAAATTGTTTGAAGTAATTTCATCCGTTGAAAATGCACATAATCCTCACAGGGCAAGAATAAGAAAGATTGGATCCTATTTCATTGTGGATCTTGATATAGAAGTTTCTGGTGATTTGAGTGTATACAAGGGTCATGAGATTGCAAAAGAAGTGGAAAAAGCCATCAAAAAAAGAATTGGCAACGTTTATGACGTTCTAATTCACATAGAACCAATGGGAAATATTGAGGAAGAAAGATTCGGAATTTCTTTCAAAAAATCAATAAAAAAGGAGCGGAGTAAAAATGAGGGCGATTGATATCATTCCTGTAGCAAAAGGAGAACAACCGGCAGATCTTTTAATCAAAAACGCAAAAGTTGTCAACGTTTTTTCAGGAGATATAAAAGAGACAAACGTGGCGATATTTCAGAAACGTATCGCCGGTATCGGTGATTATAATGAAGGTAAAAAGGTCATAGATTTAGAAGGGAAGTATTTAGTTCCAGGGCTAATCAATGCACATCTGCATATTGAAAGTACGATGCTTGAACCGAGAGAATTCGCAAAAGCGGTTTTAGCAAGAGGAACCACAACGGTCATCGCGGATCCCCATGAAATAGCAAATGTGATGGGATTAAAGGGTGTTGAATTCTTTTTAAATTACACCGAAGGAATACCATTAAATATTTATTTTATGTTGCCTTCTTGCGTTCCTGCCACGAATATGGAAACAAACGGTGCCATGGTGAAAGTCATGGATATGATCGGTTTTATAGAAAAATACCCTCGGGTACTTGGACTTGGTGAAGTGATGAATTTTCCTGGAATATTGAATGGAGATGAAAGTCTTTTTACAATGATAGAGTTATTCAGACATAAATATAAAAAAATTGACGGACATGCACCGGGTCTTTCCGGAAAGGATTTAAATGCATATTCTGCAGCGTTTATCAAATCAGATCATGAAAGCACAACCGCTGAAGAAGCTTATGAGAAATTATCTTGCGGAATGCAGGTACTGATGAGATATGGAAGCGGTGAAAAAGATTTAGAAAACCTTCTTCCCATTGTGAATGAAAAAACTCAACCTTATCTATCGTATTGTACCGATGACAAACACCCAGAAGATATCGTAAACGGTGATATTGACGAGATGATTCGAATCAGTATCGAAAAAGGGATTGATCCGATTACGGCTGTGAGGATTGGATCCATTAATACAGCCAGACATTATGGTTTACGCAGTATGGGAGCAATCGCACCAGGTTATAAAGCAGATATGGTGGTAGTATCTGATTTGAATCATTTTTACCCTGAGATGGTTATTAAGGATGCAAAAATTGTAGCGGAAAAAGGCCAATGTGTTGCAAAGTTTCCACCATCATTAACGGATTTCAAAGAAGTGGTTGACACAGTACATTGCCCCTATTATCAAGCTGATGATTTTTTGTTCAAACTTAAACAAGACAAAGTCAATATTCGGGCAATAAAGGTATTTGGTGATTCTGTTTTGACCAAAGAAGTCATTGAAACCACAAATGTTGTTAATGGTGAACCGGATTGTTCACAGATAGATTTTGCCAAGATTTGCGTTGTTAATCGATATACTGATAAAAAACAATTTGCCTTGGGGTTTATAACCGGAACCGGTATGAAAAGAGGAGCTATAGCGTTATCCGTAGGACACGATTCTCATAATATTTCAGTTACCGGGAAAAACGAAAAAGATATGGAATGTGCTGTTAACGATGTCATTAAAAATAAAGGCGGGATGTCGGTTGCTTTGAACGGGAATGTTATTGCCTCGTTACCCTTATCGATAGCCGGTTTAATGTCAGTTGAGTCACTTGAAGCAGTATTAAAAATGCAAAATGAGTTACTTATGGCAGTTAAAAAAGAGCTTGGTTGTACGATTGACAATCCTTTTATGGCATTGTCCTTTGTTCAACTGGAAGTAATTCCTGAGTTAAAGATTACCAATCTTGGGCTAATCAATATCAATACCTTTGAATTTGTACCGGCGGTCTTTTGATTATTTTATTACCGATCTATAGAGCAGCTTTTTTGAGGTGAGTAAATGCTATGGAACATATTGTTAAAGAATTAAATCTTGAGTGGTGTTTAAAGGAAGTTAAAGGAACCAAAAAATATAAAGCAAAAGTCCCGGGTAGTGTGTCTGAAACCCTTCTTGAAAATAACGTTATTAAGGATCCTTTTTATGGGACAAATGAAAAAGATTGTCAATGGGTTTATGAGACTGAATGGGAATATTCAACAATTATAAGTTTGAGTAAGGATATAGAGGAAAAAGATTACTGCATGTTAAGATTTAACGGATTGGATACCTATTGTCAAGTAATTCTAAATGATCTGGTAATCCTTTTTGGAGACAATATGCACCGAACCTACGAGGTGTATATCAAAACCAAGGAATATTCTTTTTTGGAAGAAGGAGACAACAAAATAACGATTAGGTTTAGGAGTCCGGTTAAAGAAGCACAAGAAAAACTAAAACAAACTGAATTGAGTATTGAATCAAAGACCAAAAATCATCTCCCATTTGCAATACCCGGAGTGGAAATGTTAAGAAAGGCTTATTATTCATTTGGTTGGGATTGGGGCCCTAAACTACCCGACTTGGGTATTTGGAGAACAGTTGAACTCCATGCATTTAATGACTCTTATATTAAGGGAGTTCAAGTTCAAACTGACATAGAGTTTATTATTGGGGATGGTAATGGCAAACCAACTGCGAAAGAAGCAGAAATAACTTTGGAAACTGAGCTTGAGGATTTTCGTGAAAATGCTGATAAAGCTATCCTTTATCAGATTTTTGATGGAGAAGTTTTGTTACATTCCGAGAAAATTGATTCAATGAAATTGGGTACAGAAAAAAAGCTATTGATTAAAAACCCTAAATTATGGTGGAGTCATGATCTTGGGAAACCAAACCTTTATCGTCTATTAGTTAAACTTTTTGACGGAGATCAATTGTTGGATGAATATTCAACATATTTTGGTATTCGTGAGGTTCAATTAATAAGAAAAGAAGATAAATGGGGCGAAAGTTTTTATTTTGAATTAAACGAAATTCCTATTTTCGCGAAAGGTGGGAACTGGGTGCCATCAGATTCTTTTTTAGCAAGAGGTACACGAAAAAAAACCTATGAAAAAATTCTTGATGCATGTGTTCAGGCAAATATGAACATGATAAGAGTCTGGGGTGGTGGTATTTATGAAGAAGATGCCTTTTACCATTATTGTGATGAGAAAGGGCTATTAGTTTGGCAGGACTTTGCTTTCGCGTGTAGACCAACTCCGGATTACAGCGGTTTTGAAGAATCTGTTATTAAAGAAGCGATTGACAACATCAAACGTTTAAGAAACCACCCTTCTCTTGCAATTTGGGTTGGCAACAACGAAATTGAAGAAGGGTGGTTATATTGGGGATTCGATCAATTCGTTCCACAGTACAAATCATTTTATCTGAAATTATTTGAAGAAACCCTTCCTCAATTAATTAAAGATTATGATCCTTTTCGTCCTTATTGGCCCAGTTCTCCGTCATCTGGAGGCGGTTTTCAAGAACCACAATCACCAAATTACGGAGATTCGCATTATTGGAAAGTATGGCATGAAGGTTTTCCTCTTGAATCATACAGAACATTTGATTCAAGATTTATGTCGGAATTTGGATTTGAATCTTTTCCGGATATTAAAACCATAAAAAGTTTCTGCGATACAAATCAAATGTATTATGACAGTAAAATTATGGAAAATCATCAAAAGAATCCAGCAGGTAATCAAAAGATTTATGATTATATGGAGAAACGATTTAAAATTCCACAGTCCTTTGAAAAACAAGTGATACTATCGCAAATAACTCAAGCTGAAGCTATGGAATATGGGGTAGAACATTGGAGGAGAAATAGGAATAATTGTCATTGTATGGGCGCTCTTTATTGGCAGATAAACGATTGCTGGCCTGTTGCAAGTTGGTCTTCTGTTGATTATTATGGGCGATGGAAGGCTTTACATTACTTTGCAAAAAGATTTTATAATCCTTTTTATCTCAATGCCCGTGAAACTCCTGATTTTTTTGAGATTTGGTTTTGTAATGATTTACCGGTGAAGTTCAACGGTAGGTTTGAGTTTAAATTGATGGATTTATCAGGTAAAATCCGGTATCAAAAAGAAGGAAGTTTGGTCGCTTCAGGACTATTTTCCTCAGTTGTGGAGAGGGCAAATTTTAAAGACATTGGGATCGATCCCAAAAACACTATTCTCTTTTTCAAAGCTTTTGATCAATCTAATAAATGTGTTTCAGATGGTTTCAAATTGTTTTCTCCACCCAATAATTTGTCTCTTTTAAAACCAACAATCAAATATAAATTAGAGAAAGATGAAAATAGAAATTCAATTATTATTGAAGCCGATAAACCGGTCTTATATTGTTTGATTGAATCAAATGAAGACTTGATTTTCAGTGATAATTATTTTAGTTTCTCAGGAGGGAAAAAAGTAGTGCATTTTCAATATGATGGTGAGATTAGTGATCAATCAATACATGTGCGCTCACTTTATGATTTTTTAACTGATTAAAATCATTAAACTGTTAAGGTGTTGGTTTGGTGAAGACAATTGGAATTGGTATTGGAAGAAATCAAATAAAAGGGGCTTTGGTGTTAGGAGGGAAATTATCATCTTTATTAGAACCATATATTTCAAAACTAAAGGAATATACAAACAGCAAAGTGATTCCTCCTTTGAAAAACAGTTGATAGAAAGTAACAAAAAACTATCAAAGCTTAAAGAAAAACTCAATTTGGCTATTTGGGCATCGGATAAAGGTTTGTGGGAATGGAATATATCAAGTGGTAGGGTTTTTACAGATAAATGATGGCTTAAGGATAACAACATTGCGATCGATGAATTTATTTTAATGGCACTAAATGTAGGGAATGATAATGATCTGAGAACCTTAACCAAAAAGTACATATCTTTGTTTAATAAACCTTTAACAATCAACCATAGTAGAATAAAAATTAAAGCATCTATAGGTGTAGCTGTATTTCCAGAAAACGGTTCTGATTCAAAAATACTTATTAAAATGGCTGACAAGGCTATGTACCAAGCGAAAAAAAACGGAAAAAACAACTGTTGCTTTTATCGAAAAAACTCTTCATTTACTCTTTTATAATGCAATATTGATTCTATTTCTGTTAGGATCAGGTAATTTTTCAGCAAGACTTCCCTCTTTTTTCATAGCTTCCATCCAAGTTTCGCGCAAATCATTCAGATAATTCTTACATTCCTCAAGAACTGAAACATCCTTTTTGATGTTTGCTTCAAGAAGTTGTTTATACATGTAATTATAAAGGGCTCTCAGGTTTTTTGATATTTCGCCGCCCTTTTCCATATCGAGGGATACGTTTAATTCCATGATGATATCTTCAACTCTCATAATCTTTTCATTTGCAACATCAAATTGTTGCTGGTCAATGGCTTTTATCGCTTGGGTTAAAAAATTGATTGCGCCGGAATAAAGCATCTCGACCAACTTTGCAGGTGTAACTGTTTCGACGGTTCTTTCAGCGTAATTATTTTTCCTTTTTATTGGTGGTGATTTTTCAGTGCTTTCCGTATTGGTGGAAGGATTCTTTACTCCAGGCTTTAAGTGTGTATAAGTAGTATTAGAATACATCGTATCACCTCGTTTTATACTATGATTTTTTCTGGCTTAGAATTTCCGCTGATTGCTTAAATAAAATCTTATAATATTTGATTGCCTCGGGTAAATCATATTCAATTAATTGTGATAGTTCCTGCCAATCTTTATCAAAAATACTTTTATTCATTTTTCCCAGTGTATCTTGTAATTTTTCCTTTTCTTGTGATAATTCCGAAAAATCGTCTTCATTGGTACCGGTTAAGGCAAAGAGATTTGTTTTCATAACTTCAAGTGCTTTTAAACCTTCCTGGAGATTTTTTAGACCTTCTATGGATTCCTGGCTCCCGGAACTGATATTCTTTGCAAAAGCCGGAAGGGCGTTTTCAAACTTCTCAAAATATTCCATTAAATTCGACAAAAGGTTTAAAGTAAAAGGAATTAATTCCTCAAACGACATCTCAATTAATTCGCCACCTTCGAATGTGGCACTGAATATATCATCCAGTTTAGAGACGGGTACATCTTTTCCGTTTATTACTAATTTGGAAAGTACCTTACCTTCCAATTTGTTTTTATCGTAGAAATCTTTAAAAGTATTGTACTTTTTATCATCAAACTGCGTCTTTTCCCCGTTCACTATAGCTGTTATCATTATCAATCACTCCTCGTCATAATTATCGGTAAGAAACTTTTTTACTTTAGGTAAAGCCCTTAGAATTAATGCATTTGTTTTTGCATCTTCTAAATCGTTGCTTTTAGCCAGGTTTATAAGTTCCATCCATTGAAATCTTACGACGTTCAAGAACTCATCCTCATCCGGATTTAATTCCATTTGTTTTAAATCCAAGGCAAGGAATAAATGAATCCTTTCATTTGAAAAACCCGCTGTTGTATAGATATGTCCCAAAGAGACTAACTTTTCAGCTGCTAAACCTGTTTCTTCTTTTAATTCACGTAAAGCACAGTTTTCAGGAGATTCACCAGGATCTAATTTGCCTGCAGGTACCTCTAAAAGTACTTTTTCAATAGGTTTTCTATATTGTTTCACAAGCGTGCAAATACCAGCAGAATCTATGGGTAATACCGCTACTGCACCACTATGCTCAACAACTTCTCTTTCAGTCACTTTGCCGTTTTCCAAAATAACCTCATCTACACGAAGATTGATAATCCTTCCTTTGAATTTGTAAGTTCTCCCTATCTCTTTTTCAAACAGTTGATTCACTTAGATCATCTCCTTTAGTGGTAATCATATCATATGTCTCTTTTACTCTCATTGGAATTGAAAGAAAGCGATCAGATTGAAAATGTTACAAAATGAGGGGGGTAAAACATTAAACTTTAAAAAGGGCTACTTGACAAGTTTACGCAAATATGATATATTCCCATTCGTTGAAGGTGGTTGCCCCCTTAGTTTAATGGATAAAACAGTGGATTCCTAATCCACCGATAAAGGTTCGATTCCTTTAGGGGGTACCAGTGAAGGTCATATGAATTAATATATAATAAGTTGTGGGGACGTGGTGCAGTTGGTTTAGCATGCCGGACTGTCACTCCGGTGGCCGCGAGTTCGAGTCTCGTCGTCCCCGCCATTTATCAAATGTTCGGGAAGAAGATTCCTGCTTCTTTAAGCGGAAGATGAATTCCCGTTTTTTAAAACTACCAAAGCATGGTATAATGGCTCTACCTTGAGAACCGAAAACCAAGGTCTTCAAGTTTGTACCGCAGGGACTGCGGGATTTCAAGCCTGTGGAGAGTGTGTAAGACCTGTCACCATGAAGGCTGTTCTCGTTGAAGCAGGAAGCTCCTACTTCTTTAAGTAGGGGTGGTTCACAAAGTTCCGACTGTTATGTTTTTTAATGAGTGGGGATGTGGTGCAGTTGGTTTAGCATGCCGGACTGTCACTCCGGTGGCCGCGAGTTCGAGTCTCGTCGTCCCCGCCATTTAACTGTCTTCTTTTTCCTTTCAAGGAGAATTCATGTTTATAATTTTCCTGGTATCTGTACTTTGGTTATCACTCACATATCAATACAGTCATGGATCTTACATAATATTATTTGTTTTGGATATTTGTATATTCTTAATGCAGAGAAAGTTAATTACAGATGAGAAATACGGCTATAGAAAGCGGTTGATATTTACTTTTCTTTTCAGTTTTTTCGGTTCTTTTGCCTCCGCGTTTAAGGTAAGCTTTTTACTTTTATTCCAAAAAATACATAGAGGGATATATGAAGTAATTGTGGAAGATGTTTCCCGTTTGGATCAATTTTTTCTATCAACATCCATTACTATCGTACCGAATACGATATACTTAGATAGAATTGGTGATGCATTTTTAATTCATAAGATTGCATCATGTGAAAAGGAAGCTCATAAACCGGATAAATTATATTTTTTAAAGAAATAAAGTAAATTGTTAGTTTATTTTTTTATTTTTTCTAATAATGGTATAATTTATTGAACTCTTAAAAAAGATCTCCAAAACCAAAAACTTCGATGATTTCATATAATTTGAACAATTATAATATGAATTTACCATAATAGATAATACTTGAGTTCTTCAATCATCATATGTAACAATTCAACCCGGAGGTGTTATTATGAAGTTTTTTTTAGATACTGCCAATATTGATTTAATTAAAAAAGCAAAAAATCTTGGACTACTTGACGGTGTTACAACCAACCCAAGCCTGGTTTCAAAAGAAGGGGTATCAGACTTTTATAGTCATATACGAATGATTTGCGAGATAACAAGAGGTCCCGTTAGTGCAGAAGTAATTGGTGAAGATTATGATTCGATGATAAAGGAAGCAAGATACTTGGCAAAACTTTCCGAATATGTGGTTGTAAAAATTCCAATGACCAGCGAAGGAATAAGGGCAGTTGCAACTTTGGAAACAGAAGGAATACCAACAAATGTCACTTTGGTTTTTTCCCCTGCACAAACACTTCTTGCAGCAAAAGCGGGAGCGAGTTATATTAGCCCATTTTTAGGAAGAATTGACGATATCGCATGGGATGCTATGGATATGCTCGAAAAGACCATAGAAATAGTTAGAATCTATGATTTTAAATCTGAAATTATTGCAGCAAGTATTAGACACCCCAAGCATGTTGTAGATGCAGCGTTGATGGGGTGTGACATTGCAACCATTCCGTATAAAATTCTGGAACAACTCTTTGTCCACCCTCTTACGGATATTGGAATAGAACGTTTTTTAACAGATTGGAAGAAATTAGACAGTAAGCCAAGAAAGGAATGATAAAACTTGACACAAAAAAAAGGAGAAGAGAAAGTTTTGGAGAAAGATATCGAAGCAAAACAAAAAGGAGAAATTGAATCGATTGAAGAAGCAGTCGATTACGATTCCTCTGAAGAAATAGAGCAGGAAAACGATAGAAAAGATAATATTCAAGAGATGGACGTGGATATCAGGAAACTAAGTAATATGAATATCAGAGACTTGTATACCCTTGCGAAAAAATATAAGATTACAGGTTTTACGAGAATGAGAAAGAATGAACTCGTTTTTGCGATTTTACAAGCTCAAGCAAAAAACTTTGGCTACTTTTTTAACGAAGGTGTGCTTGATATTATTCCCAACGAAGGATATGGATTTTTAAGGACAGGGAATATGCTTCCTGGGAATAACGATGATATTTATGTCTCTCAATCACAAATCAGAAAATTTAGTTTAAATACTGGTGATACCGTATCAGGGCAGGTTCGAGCGCCAAAGGAGGGAGAAAAATATTTTGCTCTGTTGAGGATAGAAGCTGTAAATCACAGACCACCCGAAGAAGTTTTTGAGCGAGTTGCTTTTGCCAATTTAACACCTATATATCCTCTTGAACAATTCCAGACTGAACATGATCAAAAAAATCTCAGTACAAGGATTATAGATATCTTTTCACCAGTGGGGAAAGGACAAAGAGGGTTAATCGTGGCTCCTCCTAAAACAGGAAAAACCACGTTGTTAAAGGATATTGCCAATGGAATTGCCAAAAACCATCCTGACACGAAAAGAATCGTCTTATTGATCGATGAGCGACCTGAGGAAGTAACAGATATCACAAGATCTGTTGATGCTCAAGTGATTGCCGCACCTTTTGATATGCCTCCTGAAAAACAAATTAAGGTTGCACAATTAACCCTCGCTATGGCCAAGAGAATGGCAGAATATAAACATGATGTCGTGATACTGTTAGATAGTATCACCAGATTAGCAAGGGCTTATAACAATGTTGTACCTCCAAGCGGGAAATTACTTTCCGGGGGTGTCGACCCCAAAGCGCTTTATGGTCCGAAGTATTTTTTTGGTGCTGCAAGAAATATTGAAGAAGGTGGCAGTATTACCATCGTAGCAACCGCTTTGGTTGATACAGGAAGTAAGATGGATGAAGTTATTTTTGAAGAATTTAAAGGTACAGGGAACATGGAATTAATTTTATCCAGACAATTATCCAATAAACGCATTTTCCCCTCTATTAACATTAATCTTTCCGGTACTCGGAAGGAAGAACTTCTTTTATCAGAGAAAGAACTTAAAAAAGTTTGGGTTTTAAGGAAAATGTTAGCATCTATGAGTGAAGAAGAAGGACTCAACCTCATACTCAGAAAATTAAAAGAAACAGAAACCAATGAATTTTTCTTCGCACTTTTGGACAGGGAGAAATCAAATTATTGACTTTTCAACCGTTATAATGTAAAATAGATTCGCTGATCCCATAAATAGGATTGGCGTAAGAAGCCGGGGTGGCGGAACTGGCAGACGCGCATGATTCAGGTTCATGTGGGAATTATTCCTGTGCGGGTTCAAATCCCGCCCTCGGCACCATAATTTTTTAAGTTTGCGGGAGGTGAATTCATGCCCATATACAGATATCGATGTGAAAAATGTGGTCACGAAGAGAAAAGATTACAATCGATTAATTCGGATCCTCTTGAACAATGTGAGGTTTGTGGTGGTAAAATGCGAAAGCAAATCGGAATGATCGGCATCAAATTTAATGGAAGCGGTTATTATGTAACCGATACCAATTCTGCGAAAAAAACAACAACCCATCCAGGAACAACATCAAAAGAGGAAACAAATTCAAAAAAAGTAAAAAACGATAATTCACCAAAGGTAAAAACAGAAGAAAAGAAAGCGGTATAAAAAAGCTCCCGGAAGGGAGCTTTTTTTTGGAGCGGCCAACGGGACTCGAACCCGCAACCCTCAGCTTGGGAAGCTGATATTCTACCATTGAACTACAGCCGCTTAAAGGGAGTTCAAAACAAACATTAGTATTTTAAACGAAAAAACAACGATTGTCAAGTTTTCTAACAGTCACATGTTCCCTGGCATGAGTGACAAGAACTACACCCACTCTGTGAGTTACTACAAGATTTTATATTTTCCTTCGGATAAAAACTATGTTTTTTTAATTTGTGTTGAGACCAAGCGTCCGATTTGTCTGTATTTGTTTTTCAATAATCATTTTACTCTTTGAATCCATTTACTTCTCCTTTCCTTATTTCCATGATAATTATGGAAGCCAAATATCAAAAGTAGAGGGAACAGTATTAATAGATCTTGCATTCATTTTGACTAATTTTGTTGTTCCAAAGTTAAAAAATAATATGTAAGTGTTTTCATAGTTTCCACTTGTTATTTTAAAATTCTTTGGCACGATGATCGTTTTGTCTTCAATAGTTACTTTAGGTTGTTTATAATAAAAGAATTGTTCCTCGGATAATCCGGGTGATATATTCTTCCCAAAAAGCGTTTTAGAATTTCCTTCAACCGAAATCCACACTGGTGAATTGCCGCTAATAAAGAGGCGGCAGAAACCTACATTTGAAAAATCACTTTCCTGAGCGATGTTAATAATGTCATCAACACCAATGATATAGTCTTCAATCAGGTTAGCTGATAATAACGCTTGATTTAACCAACCGTTTGGTTTTAGCGTTTCATATGTCTCGTTGGATTTTTGCTTGATTTCTTGATACCATGAGTTGTATTTACTACTCATTGCATCCAATCGATTACGCATAACCTTTTCAGCATCATACATCTTTAAAAAAGCAGCGATTGAGAAAAAGACTGTAATTGCCATTAATAAATAGAGAAAAAAGGCGTTATGAATTCTTTGTTTTGATTTTTTAGGCTTTTCTGATTTTTTATTTGGTTTAATTGTTTTTTCTTTTTGTTTTTTCGGACTTTTATCCTCCGGTTTTTGTATGAGAACTGATTCTGTTTCTACTTCTTTTTCATTGGAATTTTTTACATTACTTTTTTTAATAGATTCTAAGTTATTTTTGGCTCCGGGTCCGGGTATGTATACCATTTAATTCATCCTTCCTAAAAACCATTCTTGATAATTTCTGAGTTCATTTTGATATGTGTTAAACAAGTCTTTAAAAATTTTTTTGCATTTTTGTATTGTGTTATCCACTTTTTTCTTTTTTAGTTTTTCGCTTTGAGATATTTCATCATATGAGTACTTTTGAAGAAACATTTCAAAGACTATGTATTCTTGTTTTGAAACTTCTTTCTTTAATGCCGTCATGGTTTTCTCAAGAATCATTTCATTATCAAATGGATTTTCATATATATCTTCTTTTTCCCTGGTGATAAAATAGCTTCCCTCTTCATCCTCTTCTGCTTCGTGAAAAATATCTTCAAAGGAAACCGATTCGGAAAGCATTTTGTTCTTTTTTCTATTCAAATAGGTTAAAAAAGATTTCATTTCGGAACTAATATTCATCCAAGCAAAGGTGTTAAAATTAGACTTTTTTTCACAATCGTAATAAAAAATTGCTTTCAACAAGCCAACATATCCGTTTTGAATTATATCACTTTTTTCAGCCCAGGCACCATAATATTGTTGAGATAACTTATAAACCATATCGTGATATCTTTCTACAATTAATTCAATAGCTTCTTGTGTGCCCGTTTGAGCGTATTCTATCAATTCCTCTGTGCGCATTTTTCTCAGCTTATATAAAATCATGATATCTTCTTTACGGAAAAATTCATTTCTTCCATCTACTCCCAGTTTGTATAATGAAGAGTGGGACTATAAGCCGGATTCTGTCTTGAATGGCCATTTATCTTTGCGGTCTACCCGGAAAGGCTGAGTCGGGCAACTCATCTTTCCTGTTTGACCTTGCTCAAGACGGGGGTTACCAAGCCATCTGATTACTCAGATGCTGGTGAGCTCTTACCTCACCTTTCCATCCTTGCCTAAAAAAAGGCGGTTTCCTTTTCTATAGCCCTTACCAGGGATCACTCCCTCCGATTGTTACTCGGCGCCTTGCCCGAAGAGTCCGGACTTTCCTCTGGCGTTTCATCCAGCGACCATTCATCCCACTCTAAAAAAATTTAAAAAATCAGGAAAAAATCTTTTGAATTGCATCTTTTATTGCATGGTTGTTGTTACTTGAAACAACCATTTTACAAAAATCCTTAATATCTCTTTGTGCATTTTCTGTTGCAACCGGTAAACCTACTTTCTTCATTAAAGGTAGATCATTATAATTATCTCCTATGAATACCGTTTTAGCTGCAGTTGTACCATATTGTTTTAAAAGGTATGATAATGCATCTCCTTTTGATACTTTGGGACCGAAAAATTCAAGGAAACCGCAATCATCTCCAATAGGTGATAACACATGACTTATTTCACTTTTGAAAGATTCCGTAACAGTGTTTAATAAACCGCACAGGAGTGATTCTTGTCCAATAATAGCTAACTGTCCGATTTTTTTTCTGTCCTCAAAAAAACTATCCATCGTGTTTAGTATCTCTATCCTTTCTTTATTATGTTGAAAATAAAAATCAAAAGCTTGGAATTTCTTATTATTTTTTTCAACAAACATATCTTTATCACAATTAGAATTGGATTCATGATAACCGGTGTAGCCAACAAATGTAAAATCATTTTTTTTAGCCAATTGATAGATCTTCTTTGCGATACTGCTTTTTAAGGCTATTTCATTAATCACTTTTCTGGAAGGCATTTCGATGATAAGTGCACCATTTTGTAAAGCTACAAGCCCTTTAATATCCAAAACCTGCATATATTTATAGGCAGAATAAAAATTCCTTCCTGTAAAAACACTGAAGGCAATATTTTTTTTGCGTAATTTGTTGATAGCTTCAATATTCAAACTTGATATTTGTTTATCATCATCCAATAATGTTCCATCAAGATCTGTGATAAATAATTCAAACATACATCAACCCCTGGGAATTAAAATGAAATGATTTATACTGAAAATTCTTTAAATTTTTCACCTGGGACACCACAGATCGGGCATTTTTCCGGTACACTTTCTTCTACTGTATGACCGCAAACCGGGCAAATGAATATTTTCTTGGCTGGATAGTCCCTTTCTTCCTCGGCTAGTTTCTTTGCTTTTCTATACATATCTTCATGTATCTTTTCTGCTTCAAGTGCATAATGTGTGGAACGTTGGGCTTCTTTTTCTCTTTGGAATTTGGAGACTTCGTTATACACGGGGTACATTTCTTCAACTTCGAAACTTTCCCCTTCAATGCATTGTTCGATGTTTTCAGGAATGGACCCAAGTTTTTTCAAAGCTTTAAAATGATTTTTGGCATGTACGTATTCTGCATATGATATTGCCTCGAATAAGTTTGCCAAACCATTTTTACCCTTCATCTTGGCATCTTCTGCGAATATGGCGTATTTCATGTGAGCTTCTGATTCTCCAGAGAATGCTGCAAGTAAAAATTCTTTAGTCATTTCCTTCATGTTATTCCCTCCCGTAATTAAATATTGGTCAATTATAACATGGTTCCACTGCAAAAAGGGTAAGATAATCCAAACAAAAGAAGATAAGAGAAAACATTGTTTTTGTCAATAAATATGGTATAATAGGGTCATACAAGCGGTACAGGAGATGATTTGAATGTGGAAA
>JAYEGQ010000120.1:0-16242 GCA_034659095.1 Thermotogota bacterium | reverse complement strand
GTTTCATTCTCAGTCTTCGCCTGATCCAGCTCATTAATGCTCGGAACACGCCTTGACAGTTCGCTATTCTGAAGTAGTTTGCCCACCCTCTCAATACACGATTAAGCCGTTTGATCATGGTTTCTACATTCATGCCATGATTGCGGGGGGGTTAGTTCTCGGATTTTATCTTTGAATCGTTTGATCCGTTTGGGATTGATGGTCACTTTGTTTTCCCATATGATCACTCCGAGATAGGCGGCTCCCTTTTTGACGTTGGTGATGGTTATTTCCATTTCCAAGCTCATAGCGATGGTTTTTCAGCAAAAAGAACCGTCACCATTGTCCGTTTGGAGTTTTACTCGAAAGTTGGGTTAAACGACAGACAAAAACTCTTCAAACAAATGATCAGTGAATTCGCAAAAAGCGAAATCCAACCCATCGCTGCGCAAATCGACAAAACAGAGGAATTTCCCTATGAAACGGTGAAAAAAATGGTCCAAAACCAACTCATGGGAATCCCTTTTGATGAAAAATATGGTGGAGCCGGCCAGCAAACCACCGCAGAAAGAGTGGGTGATGAATACATCCTCAACGGCAACAAGATCTTCATCACAAACGGCGCTTCTGCGGATGTCTTCATCGTTTTTGCCATGACCGCTCCCGATAAAGGCGTAAAGGGTATCAGTGCCTTTATCGTTGAAAAAACCTTTGAAGGTTTTGAAGTGGGAAAAGTGGAGGACAAACTGGGAATTCGTGCCTCATCCACAGCAGAACTAATTTTCCAGGATTGCCATGTCCCAGCTGAAAATTTGATCGGAGGCGAAGGCAGGGGATTTTCCATTGCCATGAAAACCTTAGACAGCGGACGAATCGGCATCGCTGCACAAGCCTTGGGGATTGCCGAAGGTGCTTTTGCAGAATCGGTGAACTACATGAAAGAAAGAAAACAATTTGGTCGCTCCATTGCCAAATTCCAGGGACTCCAATGGATGCTGGCGGATATGGATGTAAAAATTGACGCCACCCGAGAACTGGTTCACAAAGCGGTTGAGTTGAAAGAATCAAAACAACCCTTCTCGGTAGCGGCAGCACGTGCCAAACTCTTCTCCGCTGAAACAGCCATGGAAGTGACGACAAAGGCCATACAGATATTTGTCGGATACGGCTATACGAAAGACTACCCGGTAGAGCGGATGTTCAGGGATGCCAAGATTACAGAAATTTATGAAGGCACGTCAGAACCCGTCATCGACCAAGGCTGGGTAGACAAAGCCTATCAAGTGGGCCAACCCGGAAAAACAGTCCGTCCCAGACTATAACATCGCCTGCGGCATATCCGGAGCCTTACAACATATTGCCGGCATGCAGGAAAGCGACTTCATCATAGCCATCAACAAAAACGAAGACGCCCCCATTATGAAAATAGCCGATCTGGCTATTGCAGGGCTTGCTGAAAAGCTCATAGCCCTCACTGATAAAGATTTACAGAGTATTTTTACCTGTTTAGGTGCAAGGTTTTTTAAGGAAATAAGCGAAAATCCTTACAGTGGGCTTTGAAAAACAGGCCTTGAAGTTTTTGGGAAGCAAAACTTCTAAGGAGTGTCCCTCAACTCCAGCACTACGGGAGGAATTTTTCGTTTTTCAGCAAGCCCTACTATAAGAGCCATAAAAACACCTTAATTATATAAAATGATATGTAACAGGTCAATATATTAGAAAAAGACTAACTATATCCACTAAAAATCCTGTTATTTAAACATTCTTCCAAACTTCTTCAATGAGCATCTTCGTCATAGGCAAATCAATATTTTTATTTTTCAAATCCTGGATATATTTCTTTGTTTCTTCAATAACCCCAGGGTCCACCGAACTGGTGGAGTGAATGAAATATCCTACACCATGTTGGGCTTCAACCAAACCTTCATTTCCCAATTTTTCAAAAGCACGCATAACGGTGTTTGTGTTCACATCAAATACCTTGGACAGTTCTCTAACCGGGGGAAGCTGATCGCCATCTTTCAGGTTCCCCAGCATGACTTCCTTTTTGATCATGTTCATGATCTGAATATAAACGGGCAAACCCTTGTGTTTATCTACACTTGTCAACATATTATCACCCCTTTCTCGTGCTTGATCATATGATTTTCTTCTGAAAAGGGCTAAATTCCTTTTTCCCCTGAAGATAGCCTAAGACGATTTCCTTGAAGTTCGGATAACGACCTACATCTTCTTTGGTTCGAATAAGAGTTTCGTTCTCAATTATACCCACTACTTCACCGGCAGGAATTTTCTCTCCACTGATGATAATTCTATGTTTTTCCTTTGAACTATCAATAGTGTCCGCATAAAGTATCTCGCCTTCTTTGATAATCGCAAAGGAAGTGGCCACCTCTTCCAATTCATAAATCTCGTGAGAAGAAATCACAATCGTTTTATTTTCCTGGTCTTCAATATAGTTTTTGATAACTTTCAAAATCTCCGAGCGAATGACTGGATCCAGATTTTGTGTGGGTTCGTCCAAGAGCATCAAATCGGAATTGGCCGACATGCATAGCGCCAAGTTCAACAACGTCTTCATCCCCATGGAATAGGTGGTTACCTTATCTTCAAGATTGAAATTGAAGTGGTTGGCAAAGCTGGAGAATATTTTCTCATTCCAACCGGGGTACAATTTACTCCACAGATCATGATAATCTTCCCCGGAAAATCTGGAAAAGGTCAATCGTTCTTCAGGCATGACCGTCATTTTTTCCTTAACCTTCGAAGAAAGGCTTTTACCAAATACTGTTACCTCTCCGGTATCCGGCTTGATTTCCCCAAAAATGGTTCTCAAAGTCGTAGTTTTACCGGCACCGTTGGGACCTATAAGTGCGAAGATCTCTCCAGATTTTATCTCTATTGAAATATCGTTTAAAACACGTTTACTGCCAAATCGTTTGGTCATATTTTTAATGGATACACTCATTTTGTAGCCCCCTTCTTAACAAACAGATAAAGAGCAGTTGCGAACAGTACAAAGGCGAATGTTGCCGCTGCAAAGATGTTTCCCTGAGTAACGGGACTAATGTACCAGTAA
The DNA here is from genome assembly GCA_034659095.1 of Thermotogota bacterium. Taxonomy (GTDB): domain Bacteria; phylum Thermotogota; class Thermotogae; order MWEM01; family MWEM01; genus JASUTC01. The sequence continues at coordinate 13,184 of JAYEGQ010000120.1, read as the reverse complement.
AAATTCCTGTAATTACCAATGGATGATACGATCCAATCTCCGATCAGCACCAAAAAAGGCATACCGAAATTATCCATGCCAGAGGTAACGAATATCATGGCGATGGAATAATAAGCTGTGGCAAAGATGATGGAATTCAACCAGGCCGTCCACAAGTAAGTCACAGACATCGGACCAAAAGGAACCGCAGCTCCGATAAAATGTGTGATGGTCACGATACTGACCATAAACAACCAAGAGACTAAGAACACTTCCGCCAACGTATAAGGCAGAATCATTACATTAACCGTTCGTTTCTGCTGCACATCCCAAGCCAGCATGCTGCTTGCCAGCAGGAAAAGGAAGATCGTTTTAAACCCAAATTCAGGTACCAGCAGAAAAAGCGAAAACACAAACAATCGTCCCGCTTTTTCACTAAATTCTTTCATATAAAAGGCTTCTATTCGTTTTAGCATATCGACACCTCCATCCCTTAATACTTGTCAACGTCTACGTTGAACAGTTCGCCCTTATGGTTGACAGAAAGTTGAGAGGGCTGGTTTCTCGGCCTTTGAACCGTGAATTTCCCAAATGTGGACTTTAATTCTACTGTCCTTTGCTCTTCCCAACCTGTGAGAAATTTCAAATTCCCGTTCAACACCTCAGAGGTAATTTCAAAATACTCAAGTTTTTGAACCTCCCCTGAAAAATTCATGGCATCGGTTGTAAACACAAAGTCAACACCATCCAAAATTCCCTTGAAATTTGCGGCATCACCTTGCACTTTCAAATGATCCACTATGTAGGTTCCCTGCATGTTCAACGCATCCACATTGACTTTAAGTCCTTGTGCCCGGATGGTCCCATTCATGGAAACCGCATCGGCATTGATGGTGATTTCGGTATAAGCAACACCCGAAGGAATCTTAATCACAAGGGTTCTGTTTCCTCTCACAGCAACACCATCCAGGGTTAATCCATTACTGATCTCATCCCGTCTCTCAATCATGCCGGAGGGATATTGAATCTTGTCATAGTCATCAGAAAAATCCAATCTCAGTGAATTTCCCCGAATGACCAAATTCTCAGCAGTGTCCACCTCAATTTCAGGCAAAATCAGCCGTGTATTCTGCTCAAAATTCATCCCGAAATTCATATTTCCCATATGGTTCATGAACCAGGGTAGTTCAAAATCGTTAAAAAACTCAATTGCCGTATAAATCCCACCCATGATCAGAAGAGCTAGAATAAAAAAGATGATGAGTAAAACCTTGAACTTTTTAAAACAAAGGGCAAATAGAATACCAGCAGCCCCCACAAAAAAAATCTTGACCGGTATAAAAGGCAAATAAATAGCCAAAAAAGCCAGGATCAACGCAATCGCAAGTTTACCCAAAATCGGGTAATTCTTCTCCATAACTACAACACCTCCATCATCGTTTGGTTATTTAGTGTACTATTGTAGTAAAGCACTATCGTTTTAGAAAGTCAAGGCGTTTTAATCCTTACGTTTTTGTAAAACTTTAGAACGAATCGAAATTTGTTGTAAGTAGCTTTCATTTTTTCTCCTATTACTGTTATAATAGAGTGTGTAAATCAGTTTTTAAAATTGGGGGTGATTACAATGAAAAAAATGTATGTAAAAAGCTTTCAAACAATTATGCAAGAAAAATGGTGGCAAGGACTTCTGTTAGGTCTTCTATTTATAGCACTGGGAATTCTTCTAATGGTATGGCCCGGATTAACGTCCAATTTATTTATAATGATTATTGGTTTGGTTGCCTTAATATTTGGAGTTTACAGGATGTTTCAGGCTTTGTTTTATAAAGAAGAAAAGGCCACTCAACCAAGAGCTATGCTCATCATAGAAGCTATTGTTGGAATTGCTATTGGCTTGTTCTCTTTTTTCTTCCCAGGAGTCATAGAAGTAGCAATCGTCATCATCATCGCCATTTGGATGCTTTATTATGGATTTTTTGATTTTTGGGCAGGTTTTTCCATTCCTAAAGGCAAAGTCACCAATGCTTTTAAGTGGATACTCGTTCTAAACGGTTTACTTTCAATAGTTGTAGGTATATTCTTACTATTCAATCCATTAGCAGGTTTATTGGCAATGCTGTGGATTATCGCAGCTTACGCCATAGCCTTTGGAGCTTTAAATGTTGTTTTAGCATTCTTACATCCTAACAAAAAATAGTTTATCCAAAAACATGATTTATTTTACTCGCCTTTTCCGTAAACAAAAACGGATAGGCGTTTTTTTATGATATAATGATTCCACCGAAAAAACAGCCATTTCCAAAAAAGGGGAAGAAACAACAGGGAGACAGAAACAACAGGGACAGTTCTTATTGCTGAAAAACATCGTTATGAGCCTGAATTGGAGATAACAAAAAGCATAATCGTCAAGTAATTAACTAATGACTATTTTAAGTTTGGTAAATGTGGTTTTGTTCAAGCAAGCAAAAAAAGGGCGGTACCCGGAAAATATCTGCGGATACCTGCCTTTTTAGTTCGAGAGAAAATTGGTATTTATTTATCTTTCCACAACTTTCAGTATTTCTCTGAGTGTTTCTTTGTCAAGACCGGTACCTTGTGCTATTTGGTCTATTGTCAATCCCATTTTGTATAAATTGATAGCCGTTTCTTCTTTTCCTTCTTCTCTACCTTTTGTTATTCCTTTTTCAATCCCTTTCTCTATTCCTTTTTCTTCTCCTTTATGAAAAAGTTGCTTTGCAAGTGTCGCCATGGGTTCGCCTCCTTCCGGTAATGCTTCTTTTAATTCTTCCTCTGTAATATCTTCTCTGGTGTTAAATATATAAACGAGTGTGATGTAATAGATTTCGATGGCTATTTCCATACCGTATTCTTCAGCAATAATTTGTATTTGCTCCAGGAATTTGTTAAAGCCTTTTTTAAAGCCTTTTTTGTTCTTTTCACGGATGGCTTTGAGCATCCATAAGATTGCTTGGATGAGCGCTGTTCCTTTGATTGGTTCTTTTCCTTTTGGTGAATAATCATACGCTTTGAATTCAAACTTAGGCAGCATCTTTTTTAGTGATAACGGGAGTGTATCAACGTTTTCTATCATATCCCATAGACGGGTTTTGATCTTGAGTTCTTTTTCTCCATGATAAATGAGGATAGGGATGATGGGTGGAATCGTCTTTGTGTTTGAATCGTAGTGTTCATCCCATATCATGTGTTCAGAAAACAACGGGTACGGTTCTGTTTGCAAATAGCATATCATTCTATGGATAAAAACTTCCCAAGTAAACTAAAGTGACAGAGCTTTTAGCGAATAAGAGCAAGAACTTTTAGTGAAAAGATGAAACTGAAGGAAAAGTTTTCGGTTTCAACTTTTTTTGGGATCCAGATCAGTTCTGTTTGTTATGTTTGTTTAATTTAAGAGGATTTTGATCTGTGAAAGCCTTCGAATTTCTACGAGAAGAATTCTGAATGATTTAATTGTTTTTGCTTTTTTGGTCTTTAGAAAAAAATCAAGAGCCAATATAGTTTTAAATGACATTCTCTAAAACCGCTTAACTGTGCCAATATTTGATGATCATTGAACCGAACTTCAGAGCTTTCCTCCTTTTTAAATTTTTCAAGCACTTCTACTAACATTGTGATATCTCTGCCTTGCTTTTTTACTCTTTTATAATCCTTTTTAAACTGAGTAGTATGTTTTATAGTATCGGTCAAGAACCCATGTCTTCCATTAATAAACTGACATCATCATAAGATTTGGCTTTTTCATTTAAGGCGAGCGCTTCCTTCATGGCTTGAACGGTTTTTAAATTGGGTTTCGGTATTTTCACTTCAAAAGGCAATCCCTCGTTAAGTAGGGCTTGAGTGGGTAGAAGCATAAAACAAAACCTGCATAAACGCATTCACGCTTATACAGGTGATTGAGTAAGCCTGTAAACTATACTTCCAGTTTTTCTTTCAAAGCCTCCTGGAGAACCCCAGAGAAGTTAACATGTTCTTTTTCTGCGATTTCATTTAACCAATATGGTAGTGTCACAGTCTTGTTTACAGCCTTTTGTGGTCTGTATTTATTAATATCCTCAACAACCACAATCACAAGACGTTCGTTATCAGATAATTTTAAATTTTTTACACCAAGATCTTTTTCATCTGGAAATGGTTTTCCTCTTTTTGAAATAGTCGTTAAATACAAACCTATTGCTTCTTTAGAACACTCATACGCATCCATAAAGGAATCCCCTGTTGAATAACACCCTGCTAAAGAGGGAAAACTTACATCATAACTACCGTCTTCGCCCCATTCGAAAATAGCAGTATAAGCTACTCCTTTCTTTTTTTTCATCCCGCAAAACCTCCGTTCCTTTCTAATTCCTCCATTTATTTATATATCACCAAACAACAAATCCTTCAAAAGTGAAGACGGGGGAATTGAACCCCCAACCGGATTACTTTAATCCTGCATCTTTCAACAGCCTGTGCAATGTTCCGGGTTTTAAGTCTTTATTTGTATGGAAAGGGATAATTAATTCCTTGTCCCCTTTAACCAATGCTACATGGCTCCCTTTGCCCTTCGTAGAATCTTCTTCTTTCCATCCTAATTTCTTTAATTTACGGATTAGTTCTTTTTAAGTCATCGTGTTCGGCAATGCCTCCTTTCTTGGTTTATTGATTATAACACTTGTTACCTGTATTAACAAGTGTTACACGGGTATTCATCTCCCACTTATAGATGTGGGAGTCTTCTTCCCGAATATCGATAAAAAAGGCATCCACAAAACGGGTGCCTTTTTTTCTGCAAAAAAGTATAAGCAAATAGTCTCTTTTTTTTAATTTAACCTTTTACTGATCCAGCCATCAATCCTCGAATGAAATACTTACCCAGGAGGATATAAACCAACAACGTGGGTAATGCTGCTACAATGGCGCCTGCCATTTGCATGTTCCATTCCACAACTTGACTTCCAGCCAGGTTAACCAGAGCGACGGTAATGGGCTGTTTTGTAGGATCTGATGTGATGGTGACGGCGAAGAGGAATTCGTTCCAGATGTTAGTGAACTGCCAGATGATAACGACGACGAATCCAGGCAGGGACAAGGGGAACATGATCTTTGTGTAGACTTTAAACATGTTGGCACCGTCGATATTAGCAGCCTCTATCATTTCATCTGGAACTTCCGTGTAGTAGTTTCTGAATATCAAGGTTGTGATGGGAATTCCATATACCACATGGACCAGAATAAGTCCGCCTATCTCACCATAGAGTCCTATCTGTTGAAGAAATCTTATGAGGGGGAATAAAATACTCTGATAGGGGATAAACATCCCGAACAAAATCAGGAGAAAGACAATATTTGAGCCTTTAAATCTGATCTTTGCAAATATGAAGCCGTTAACGGAACCGATAATACAAGATAACAGTGTTGCGGGAATAACCAACAGAAAACTATTTTTTAAGTTGGGGCCCAGCTTCTGAAAGGCGTTGACAAACCCTTCCAATGATGGGTTTTTGGGAAAATTCCACATGGTAGACATACTAATCTCCGCAAGGGGTTTAAAACTGGTCACTAAGATCATGTAAACGGGCATCAAAAAGAAAATTGCCAGAAGGATGAGGACGATATAACTAACGGTATTACTCCATCTTTTTGTGTGATTCATTTGGACCCCTCCTTCTTCAGGGTGCTCAACAAGTACGGAACGATAACAAATGCCACCATGACGAGCATGATAACAGCCACAGCAGCTCCCATTGCGTATCGGTCCCGTTCAAAGGTCAGATCGAACATATAAACAGCAGGCATATCCGTAACGTTGTTGGGTCCGCTTCCGGTCATGGCGTAGATTAAGTCAAATATCTTAAGAGAAATATGCCCAAGTATGATCATGGCACTCAAGGTGATAGTGCGCAGCATTGGCATTTTCACCCGCCAAAATATCTGCCAGTTGGATGCACCATCTACCCTTGCAGCTTCTATCATGGAAGTAGGTATTCCCCTCATACCAGCCAGATACATGGCCATGGTATAGCCGGAGAGTTGCCAGGTGGCTGCGATGATGACGGGTATTAGAGCCAGATTGAATTTTCCCACACTTTCTGTGACTGTGAACCATCCCCATTGAAGGGATCCCAGTCCCAGGTTCTTTAAGAGCATGTTTACGCCGGAGGGATCCGTTGGAAAGTTACCCGGGGCAAAAAACCAGCTCCAGATGGTACCCGTTACGACAAAGGATAAGGCATAGGGAAAGAGAAAGATGTTTTGAAAGACCCTCCCGCCTTTAAGTTTTCTGTCCAGGGTGTTCGCCAGAAACAAACCAAGAATGATACATCCCAAAAGAAAAAATATCGTAAAGAAAAGGGTGTTCCAAAGGTCAGTCTGAAAACGGTAATCCGAAAAAAGGCGCTGATAATTCCGCCACCCCACGAATTCAAACTCATTCTTCACAAGTCGTGAATAACTGTTGAAATTCGAGAAGGAAGTTCTTATCGTGGTAGATATGAACCCATATACAAATATGGCAATAGCCACAATACTGGGAGATACAACAAAAAAACCGATGAGCTTTCTCTTTGATTTCATAAAGTCCCCCTCCATAGATGTGTTATTGTACATTTATTTAAAATCTCACATATAAAAAAAGTGCACTTTCATTATATCTGAGATGATAAACAAAATGCAAATTCAAAAGGGCAGGTCAAAAACCTGCCCCAATATGGTTTAAAAAAAATCCCAATCAGTCTACATCGTATCCTTCGTCTTCTGCTGCCCATAGGATGTCCTGTTTTGTGTTTTCGATATTTTCTGTTGCAAGGAATCCGTTGATGGCATCACTTAATGCTCCGCCAAATGCGCCTGGTGCTGCGGAACCGTGTGCGATGGATGGCGCGAGAGCCAAGTTAGAGAAATCGTTCATGGCCCACTGGAGATAATCATCGTACTTGGATTTATCCGCATCAACCCTTGCAGGAATGGATCCCTTGATGGGGTTGAAGATGTCCTGTGCTTTTCTGCTTCCGATGAACTTCAACCATTTCAAAGCGCTTTCAGGATTTGGTGCTCCCTTTGGAAGTCCGAATGTGTCAGATATAATCATGAAGGCATTTCCGGTCTCAGGAACTGCAAACCAACCGAATTCTTCTCCAGGTGTCCATCCCATCTCTTTGAAATAGCCTTCTGCCCAGTCTCCCATGACGTTGAAGAGTGCCTTTTTCTCGAAAACGAGTCTGGAGGCATCTTGCCATGTGAGGGACGAATGGTCTTTGTTGAAATAAGGGATCAGGTCTTTCATGATCTGAAGAGAACCTTCAAGAGCAATGGAATTGAAGCTCTGGTTTCCATTCCAAAGTTTGGAATATTTGTAAGCACCAAACTGACTGAGCATGATATCTTCGAAAAGATGTGTTGCGGTCCATTTGTTTTTGTCTCCCAAACTTAATCCGGTGTATCCTGCGTCTTTTGCCTTGTCCAAATAGCAGAAAAATTCTTCCCAAGTATTGGGTTCTTCTGTCATGCCAATTTCTTCTGCAATTTCTTTGTTATAAAATACAACATTTCCCCTGTGAACATTGACGGGTATGGAATATACTTCGCCTTCGTAGGAACAGATGTCCATGATGTCCTTCGGGAATTTGTCCATGTAGCCCCATTCTTCAAGGTACTTTGTGAGTGGTTCCATTTTTCCGGTGACAACGTAAGTATCTGTCAATTCTTCTCCGGCATGCACCTGGAAAGAGTCCGGAGGATTTCCACCGAGCATTCTTGTCTTTAATACTGCCTTTGCATTGGAACCTGCTCCACCTGCTACTGTTGCGTTGATGACTTCGAGGTCAGGATACTGATCGGTCAGTTCATCAATCAATGCCAGAAGACCTGCTTCTTCACCTCCACCTGTCCACCAGCTAAAGATTTCCAACTGGTTTGCCGCAAAAGCACCTACGGTAAACAACAACACTACCATTAGAGAAACAATCAGTTTCTTCATTTTGTTACCTCCCTTTGAAAAGATATGGTTCTTTAGTTATTATACAACTTTTTGGATCATTTTTCAAATTAGTTTATTCAATAAACTAAATTATCCTGATATTCTTTACAAAGGTTTTTCAACTCTAAGTGCCCCTTGACAAATTCTTGAAAAAGCCTGGAAAGTAGTTCATAATCGTTGTTTTTTGCTGCTTCGTTTATCCTTGAACGCAAACATTTCTTCCCGTCCTTATCCCTTATGAGATAATCTCCCAAGCTCTCAATGATTTGTTTTCCCTTTATATTTTCATCATCCGTAAAAGAATGATACAAGTTATCATGAATTTCTTTAATTTGCATAGGAATAATCCGGTTACATAGTTCTTTTTTCCACCTGTCCAACATGTAATCACAATAAGAATCAACAAACTGTTCGTTAAACACCCTTTTAAGATAATGATTATCCCCATTGGCTTCACGCAAAGCGTTAATCAACTCATAAACTGTCTTTGGAGACTTTCCAAATAGTTTCTCTCGTTCTTCATCTGAATAATCCGTAAAAATACTTTTCTCGGCTCTAAAAGCATATGGTCCCTTCAAATATCCCTTAAAATCTCCTGGTTGTTTGGAGAGCTCTTCAAGTAACTCTTGCTCGCTTTTTTCAGACTCCACTGCATAAGTAATACCATCCAGCATACACATGAGCATGGCCGGTAAGGCGATATACAAATTCGTATGCGGATTAGCAGCACGAAATTCAAAACGTCTTGCCATTTCATTTTCCAAATCACTGATCAAACCAATCAAAACCGTTCGATTTCTTGAAGGCATATCCGGTGAGACTCCAAGAGAACAAACTGAGGAAACAGGTGCTTCAAAGTCCGGTTTAAGACGGTTTAAAGCATCATGTGAAGGAGAAACAAACGCAGAGAGTACATCGTAATGATTCAATATTCCCATTAAAGCTCCATAGCCAAAGACGTTGAGATAACTGTCCTTTTCAAAGGGCGATAAAAGGTTAAAAATCTTTCCATTATCCGTTTTCAAACAAACACCGATGTGAATATGCTCACCGTTACCTGCCACACTATCGATAGGCTTTGCCTGGAAAGACACCTCAAGACCGTTTCTCCTGAATGTTTCCTTAATCATGATTCGGGCTAACAACTCCTTATCTGCCGCTTCAAGTGGATTGGCGGAGTATTTCCAATCCACCTCTATTTGCTCCATTACATAGCTTAAATCGCCGGTTTTTCCTATAGAAGCCTTGCCTCCTCCTACCTCTTTATGACCCATTTCAGGTTCCAAACCGTAAAGCTCCAGCAGGCAAAGAGATTCCTCCAAAGCCGTTCGAACCCTACCCTTTGTTCGCTGCCAATAATTCTCCTGCATGGACTGAGCCGTCTGTAACCGATTGATCTCGGCATCCTTGGTAGGTGTTTTTACCCAAAACTCCAACTCCGTCCCAATGTTGATGCTGATATCGGCTATCTTTTCATCAATATGCCTTTTATCAAGAAAACCCGTTTGAATGATATATTGCATAAGATGTTCTTTAAACACCTTCTCCCCTTTTTTCAACAAAGCCCTGGAACCGATGGCAATGCCATTATGGTACAAATACGCCGGAATTCTCAGTGTCCCCACTGGAAGATTCGACTGGTTGTCCATATTCTCAAAATTGTAATCCACATACCAAGTAGAATGCCGGTCTGCCACCATATCCACTTTACAATCATTCAACTTTGCCAAAGAAGAAAGGGCAATCGAAGAGCCATCCGTTTGTAGAAACGCCTTGTCCAAAAAAACATCCTCCAATTTGTTCAAAAACACCCGCTTTGGGATTTTTTCATCGGTATCGTGTCCAACAATGTCAATCCCAAACAAAGAAACAAAGCGGATATTCGGATTCTTGGAAAAAAACTCGATAATGTACTGCGGATCAATCAACTCGGGACGGAGAAAATAAGAAAGATTTTCATTCATCTGATACACTCACCACCTGAATAAATTCGAAATGTCTTTTTGTTATTATACACCTAAAAAGTTTTCTTTAAAAAGTATTAAACCCATTGGAGTTTTTAAAAAACTCAAAATGGGTTTTTTGTTATTCAACAAACAATTCGTTTAAATTCCATGCTATAATCACAGGTCTTTCAGGAGGTGATGACATGTTTAAACAAATCTTTAAAGAGTACCTTTTATCTACCATCGGGGCCGTTTTAACAGCCGTAGGCCTGGTCTCATTCCTGATTCCCCACAATATCGCCTGCGGGGGTGCCAGCGGTATTGCTATCATCTTGAGTTCTTTCACAAACGTCCCCATAGGTATATTACTTTACATCATCAACGGATTTCTTTTTTTAGTCTCTATCCTGGTTATCGGAAAGGAATTCGGCCTGAGAAGCATCTACTGCACATTTCTATTAAACTTTCTCATCGACTTCTTTGATCGCATCATGCCCATCCCAACCTATACCGGAGGAGATCTTTTTCTAACAGTCTTTTTTGGTGTTGCCATATCCGCCGTGGGAATGGCCATAACATTCTCACAGAACTCCTCTACAGGAGGAACCGACATTCTGGCAAGGATCTTCAACAAATATTTTGGAACACAAATGGGTGTTTCATTACTTTTTATCGATCTGATGGTAGGTCTTGCAGCTGGTGCCATCTTTAACCCCACTATCGGGATGTATTCCATTGTTGGTGTCATCTTCAACGGATTAACCATCGACTATATCCTAAAGATGATCGATAATCATATCACGCTGACAATCATATCCGAAAAAGAAAAAGAAATCGTTGATTTTATCACCAATAAACTCCAAAGAGGCGCTTCATTCATCAAAGGCGAAGGTGTTTACACAGCCACTGAAAAAAACCTGGTTTATGTAGCGTTAAAAAGAAAAGAAATGGGAGAAATCGTCAGACAACTGAGAACCATCGACCCCAAGGCCTTCATCATTGCCCATGAGGCCTCTCATGTCATTGGAGAAGGGTTCAAGAATATTACCAAAATATTTTAATAGATGTAGGGGCAATTCACGAATAACCCTTTATTTCAAAAGCGACCCTGTACCCTTGGAAGCTCAAATTGTACTCAGGATCCTTGACTCACATCCCAAAAACAGTTATCTCAATATTGTTGTATGATCTTGTTTCAATAAATATCCGCTCTTCCCAATTCTCGTTGTCCTGATCGAAAATAATCAGATACGCCTCTTCGGCTCCTGTTTTATCCACATAGCTGGCTGTTTGCTTAAGACCTTCGTCTATAACAGTTTCAAGACTGTTGTTGTGTTTGAGTTTTAACTCTATCACAATTCTTTGGATGGTTTCATTATCATATGTCATTGGAAATGGATAGTTTGTATTTGAATCTTTAAATCTTTCCGGGATAATCGGCCATCGGATGTATAAATCCGTTCGTTTTTTTCCTAATCCATATTCTCTGTCAATAAGTCCTCCCCCGTTGATGATTCTTTGTAAAAAGGCCTGTATCAGTAACTGTGGGCCGGCTTCTTTGTACTGGAATCGCTCGATCCAGCTCTCACTGTGTTCCCGGAAAAATTGCTGGAAGGCTTTAAGTAGTTTTATCATGTTTAATTTGCCATCTTTGTTCACATACCACTGGCTTTCTTCAATGATCCCGTATTGCGATTCAATAGACAATTCCCGGGGAATCACCTCTTGGTAAATTGTATTGGCTATTTCGATAGCACCATTATTTTGAACTCGTATTAACCCCAAATCTTGTACGTATTCTACGTCTGTATATCTAAATTGATTGCTCATATCTTTACCGCTTAACAAAGGCTCAATCACTCGCCGGACTCTCTCTTCTTTCAGTTTATCCGCCAGCTGATCAATATGCGTATCTCTTCTTATGATTAATGCGTTTTTGGCCGCCTCAAACATCTGTGTAGTGATGGGTTGCGTTCTATCTCTACCCACGTCACTTTCAAAACAGGCTTCATTTGCCAGGGCGTTGACTAACCAGGGCTGTCCCTTTGTATATTCCCATGCCATGTCATAGATGCCTTCTTCAAAGGGTTGTCCCGTTTCTTTGGTGTGCTCTTCATAAAGCGTTCTGATTTCCTCTTTGGTAAAATCCCCCACCGTGAGTGATTTTGCCTTTATGTTGAAGGCACTCCCACCGGTAATCATCTGCTGGTCTTTGTCTGAAAAAATACGATAATCTCTTACATCTCTTACCCCGCACAATATTACCGACTGTGGAAAAGCTTCCGGACGTTGTGTATACCCCGATCTTAATTGTCTGAGTACTGATATTAAGGTATCTCCTACAAGAGCGTCTATTTCGTCGATTAACAGGATGATGGGTTTACTGTTTTGCATACACCAAGAAGATAATACTTCCCCCAAAACAGCATCACTTCCAAATTTTTCTACCCCATGATTCAAAAATCCCTCAAAATATTTATCCTGAAAATTTATATAATTGGAGCGATTCAAAACAGTCATTATAGCTTTCATCCCACGAGCGCCATCACCCCTGGCTGTTTGTGCCGTTTCTATGTTAACATAAAGACATTTATAGCGCCCTTCTTTGTTAATGTAATCCTGAAGAGCTAACAGGGAAGACGTCTTTCCGGTTTGACGGGGGGCATGCAGGATGAAATAACGCCACTTATCGATCAATGTCATGATTTCATCTTTGTTAATGCGCTTTAGAGGATCAATGATGTAATTATTTTCCTCTCGTACCGGGCCGGCAGTATTGAAGAATTTTTCCACTGGCTTCACTTCCTTTTACAATATGCTGATTCTTCATTTTATCACTTTATGACTTTTTATCCAATTCAGTATCCACCTTTGTTCATCTTTCGGGATCCACCTCACTGAGAGGGGACAGGTATGCTGATACGATAATCAGCGGCCCTGTCCCCTCGGGATCTATATGCTATAATCGAACAAACCTAAAAGGCAGGTGAATCAATGGAAAACAAAGACCTGGTCCGAATCCTCAATCATCCACATGATCACTATTTCAAAAATACCTTTGGCAAAAGAAGAAATCACCAGAGATTTCCTTGAAAACTAAATAGACAAAATTACTTTGAAAAGCTTTATTGTTAGGGGCTCTGAGTTATTCACCCCCCCTTATATATGTGTTTTATCTGCATAAAGAACCGTCCCTCTTGTTCCACCGTCCCTCTTGTTCCTCTTGTCTTGTTAGGGGCTCTGAGTTATTCACCCCCCCTTATATATGTGTTTTATCTGCATAAAGA
>JAYEGQ010000119.1:0-3193 GCA_034659095.1 Thermotogota bacterium | reverse complement strand
TGTAACCCTTTTGAATAATCTTTTTGCGGATGCTGGCTTCGGCATTGCCACGGAACAAAACACCCAAAGGCAAAACAATACACGCCTTGCCTTTTGATTTCAGTGATTTAATCAAGTGCAGCAGAAAAGCGAAGTCGCCATTCTTTTTGGGTGGAACGGCATCATAACCTTCAAAGCGTTTGTAAAGGTCATTGGCAGGGTCTAACCCATTCATCCATGCCTTATAGCTGAACGGCGGATTGGCAACCGCGTAATCAAATTGTTTGAGTTCTCCTGTGGTATCGTTGGTGAACTGCGGTAAAGCCAAGGTGTTTCCCTGCACAATTTCAGCATCAGGGTTGCGATGCAGCCACATGTTCATCACGGCCAGGGCTCGTGTGGCATTGTCGTTTTCCTGTCCGTAAATGGTAATACCATGCGGCGCTTGGTCTGCCGCTTTCAACAGCAGGGAGCCCGAACCGCTGGTAGGGTCATAAAGGGTTGCCGATTGGCTTTTAGATTTGCTGATGCTAATCACTTTTGCCATGATGCGGGATACTTCGGCAGGTGTATAGAATTGTCCTTTGCTTTTTCCGCTTTCAGTAGCGAAGTTCCGCATAAGGTATTCGTAGGCATCACCAAGCAAGTCATCGCCTTCTGCTCGGTTGCCGCTAAAATCCAATTCCGGTTTTTCAAAAATGGAAACCAGGTTAGTTAATTTATCTACCTTATCTTTCCCTTTACCCAGTTTTTCATCGTCATTAAAGTCGGCAACGGTAATCACGCCCGTCAGTCCATTGGCTTTGGCAAACTCTCCAATGATTTTATTAATTTCATCGCCAATGTCAGGTTTGCCTTTGTGCTTTACCATGTCATAGAAGCTGGCATCTGCTGGTATTTCAATCAGCGGGTCTTTTTTGTCGGACACATATTTCATGAACAGCATCACCAATACATAATCCTTGTATTGGCTGGCGTCCATACTGCCTCTCAGTTCGTCACAACTTGTCCAAAGTGAGCTGTATAACTCAGATTTCTTTATTGCCATTTATTTTCCTTTTTCTATCCATTATTTCGCATCCTATTTCCTATTCAAGCGGCAATGGACAACGAAGATCGTTTGTGTATTTTTTAGATTTAACTCAACGGCTGGCCCCCAAAGCTTGCCGCGTCAGCGCCACCACATCCCTTCCAGTCTGCTGAAGTGTTTGGTTGGGCTTTATAGATTTTTATTCTAAAGGGAAAATTGCATCCTCTAATTCTTTAAAAATATCCATTTCTGGAGTAATCAACCTTGCAAGTTGTTTTTTTAAATCTTCTTTGTTCATGCCTGTTTTGATTCCAAGAAAATCCATTAATTGCCCTGTGGTCTCTTTCATATCTCCATTATAAATATCTTGAATAAGTTTATAGTATTCATCCACATCTAAATACTCATGAAACCTGCATAATACTTCTATGTCAAAAAGATAATTTTCAATTTCTTTTCGGTTTAACATCCGTCTCATATTATCTTCATCAAGCCAATTGATGCGCTGTTGGTCTGTTGTAATGGATTTGTCAGAGTTTATGTCTTTGTCTTTAAGGAGAAATAGTTTGCACTCTGAAAAAGCTTTATTCAGCACCTTCAATGCTATTGCAGCGTATTTATCTGGCTCAGTGTTTCCGCCGCTAGAAACGAAAAGAGTGTTAGGATACTTGGAAGCAAATATTGTATTATATACCTCTGCATCAAGACCTTGATCATTACCACCTCCATCAGGATCTTTTCTCCCCTCACAGTAAACTATATACTTTGGAGCAATTAAACCTGTTAAGTCATCTAGTGCTGTCTCAAATATCCTTTGCCAATTCTCTCGGTTTGACTTTAAAGGGAAAACTTTTACTTCTTCATCAAGATTATGTTCTGACAGGTCAATTATTGATGTTTTGTCAGAAAGTTCTGCCTGCAGAGCTCTTAAAAAACCAAGGCTGTGGGTTGCTATCCAAAGTTGGCAGTTATCAGGAATAAGCTTTTCAATTTCCATTAATAGCTTTCGCTGAATAGCTGTGTTTAAATGTAATTCTGGCTCATCTATCCCAAAAATAGTATCATTGTAATCCTTTGTTTTAACGAGCAAATCAACTATTAAATCGATAACCTCTTTTTCTCCTGAGGATAAATTGTCGTATGGAAAATCTTTCGAGTTTCCTTTTTCAAAGTACAATTGTCCTTTACCACCAATTACATCACCAAGATTTGAAATTTTAATTTCTAGAATATCTTCGAGGATTTCATTTATCTTTCCAAGCAGCTCTTTTCGTACAGTTTTCCCTGACTTGTCACCATGTTGCCATTCATAAAATGTTTGCCCGAGCAAACGTTCGTAATTTTCTTGTAACCTGCTGTCAAGGTCGATACTACTCCCAGGCCTATTTGAATCATCTAAAATGTCGGGCTGTTGTTTGATTTGTTGAACAAGAAGTTTCGGAGTGAAACGGTATGAAGACCTGATATAAAAACTTTTTTTATCGAAAACGGTTTTTCCGTCTTCTCGTATAATATTAACCGCCTCATTCTTTTGGTAGGTCTCTGATTTTTCATCTCCCTCTAAAAACCATCTTTTTGAAAAATATGATGCAGGATAGTTTGTTCTGGCTCCTTTATAATCTTTCAATTTTTCTTCGAAAGCGTCAAAAACACTACTTTTTCCGCAACCATTAGGGCCAACTAATGCAATGATTTTCTTAGGATTATTGCCAAGGTTAATTGTTAAATCGTGAAATCTTTTGAACTGTTTCAATATAAGTGTTTTAATTTTCATAGTTAATAAGAAGCCCAACGGAGATTATACGGATCTGAATATCATAATCTTTGTAATGTTATCCGTCAAAAACCTTTGATTTCTTGCCAGCAGAGCAACCAAAAAATTCAATAATTTTCATACAGATAGGGTTTGTATATCACAATTTTTAAAGGGTTTCAATTTGTTACATTAATAAGCAGTTATACGTAACGAAGAATTAACCGGTAGATGACGCAATAGTGTTGGTTATCCGGTGTATTGACAGGGTAGCACTAAAACTTTTAAAGCAAACGTAGTAAGTTATACCCTCCATGTCTTTTTGCATATTTTCGCAATTCGTGATTCATCTCTTTCGGAATTTCATCTTTCCGAGACTGCCATGTAGATGTTGCATCCCAAGAACTTCCTGTTCTGTGCGTTCCGTCAGG
>JAYEGQ010000118.1:0-16349 GCA_034659095.1 Thermotogota bacterium | reverse complement strand
ACTATCACGCATCGGATGAAGTGATCAGAGAAACCATGGAAAAACTGAACAAAGGGCAGGTGAAAGAAGGTATGTTGATATACAGTGAAGGCCTTGATGTCTTAAAAGCGGAAGAAAAAGGAATGGAAAAGGGGATTGAAAAAGGAATAGAGAAAGGAATAGAGAAAGGAATGGAAAAAGGAATAGAGAAAGGAATGGAAAAAGGGGAAAGAAACAAAGCCGTAGAAGCTTCAAAAAAGATGATCCAAGATGGATTATCCTTGGAGCTCATCTCAAAATATGAGGGTTTATCCATTCAAGAGCTTGAACAGATTAAAAACGAAGTTGAAAATGAAAACGAATAACATTTGCTTTAAATCCAGAAAGTAATCATACTTCAAAAAAAAGCCCTGGTGGAATATTCTACACTTGGGCTTTTTTTATGTCCAATTCATGGTTTTTATAGAGATTTTTCTCAGCAAAAAGAACCGTCCCCATTGTCAGGCAAGTTCTCAGGACGTATCGAAGAATTCCCAGGAATTGGCAACAAACATCGAACAAACTGAAAAGGCCGTTAAATTGGGGCAAAAGGAACTGGAAACCCAGCGCCAAAAGATGGAACAAGTGGATCAACAAAATGATAGCACACAGGAGATTGTCACCACAGTTGCCCAAAAGGCCAACAATGTTCAGGAAATCGCGAACACCATTGCCTCTATATCCCAGCAGACAAACTTGCTGGCTTTGAATGCTGCTATTGAAGCTGCAAGAGCCGGAGAAGCGGGCAAAGGATTTGCTGTGGTTGCTGATGAGATCAGAAAACTTGCGGAAGAAAGCCAAAGTGCTTCTTCCAACATAGCAAAGATATTGAATGAGATTGACGAAGGTTCAGGTCAGGCTAACGAAGCGGTTAAACAGATGGTATTGCTTTACAAAGAACTGAGAGAAGGGAACAAGAAAGTTGTGGAGCAGTTCGACCAGATAACCACTTATATGGAAACGGTGAACAACCGAGTGGAAGCCTTAATGGGAGCCGCTGAAGAGCAAAGTGCATCAGCTGAGGAAATGGCATCCGCCATGGATACTTCCGCCAAATCCACATCACAAATCTCAGAAGAGATTGAACAGATGTCCTCCGCCATTGACCAGCAATCCACCGGTGCACAGCAGGTTACAGAATCGGCTGAAGAATTGAACCGCATGGCAGAGGAATTGGAAAAGGAAATCTGGAAATTTAAATATTAAAGTTTTATATATCAAAAGCAAAAAAGCGGCCGGGAAACAAAGGTCGCTTTTTTCATGATAAAGGTTATAGAAGAAATCAATCTGGTTGGTGATTTTCTTTCAAGGCGGGATTTTGATAGTCTTTCAAAAGAAGCATTGGGAAAAAAATTGGATCATCAAAGGCAGATTTGTTAATCCTTTTGGGTAATAGTGATATGCAATCTGCAATGCTTGCCTGGCAGGCTCTGGCGGATCAATTAGCGGATAATCTGTTGATTTGTGGCGGTAAGGGGCATTCCACGTCGTTTCTTGTTGAAAATGTTCAGCAAGGTGACTCTCTTTCAGGTATTCGCACCGATGACAAATCTGAAGCGGAGATACTGTATCAGGTTTTGAGGAAGAACTTCTCCAATAACCCGGAAAAAGTATTCCTTGAAACTCCCTCCACCAATTGCGGTTCCAATGCCCACGAAACCCTTTGTGTTGTTAAACAAAAGGCTTTAAAACACTCTCTTGTCATTCTCTTCAGGATGCCACCATGCAATTGAGAACGGATGCTTCTTTTCAGAAAGAATGGGCTTCAGAGAAAACCACATTTGTGAATTTCGCTTCCCGAAAACCTCAGCTGGTACTGGAAAACAACCACATCAAACTGAATATGTCGGACCCACCCTGGTCACTTGATCGTTTTTTATCCCTCGTTTTGGGAGAGATTCCAAGACTCAGAGATGATGCTAACGGCTACGGACCAAAAGGCAAAGGCTTTATTGCCCATGTAGAAATTCCCGTTGAAATTGAAGCTGCTTTCGAGAAGATTACCAAAATGCTTCCAGAAGAAGTGTTTTTGAGATGATATAACTTCATGTGGGTCCGGTTTTTTGTAAATCATTTTATGTTATAATTAACTCATAAGTAATTAACTCATAAGTTAATGGTGGTCATGATGTTTATCGGAAGAGAATCTGAACTGGAATTATTGGAAAAAAGGTATTCTGAAAATCAATTTAATCTCTTCATCGTTTATGGAAGACGACGAGTAGGGAAAACAACGTTACTGAAAAAATTCAGTGAAAACAAACCGTCTATTTTTTTTGTTGGAGAGGAAAATAACGATAGGTTATCGTTAGAGCGTTTTTCTGCAACTATTTTAGATTATTATAAACTCTCAACTATGATTGATTCCTTTGGAGACTGGGAGAAGGCTTTTACTTTTGTTGCCGAAAAAGCAATGGATCAAAAATTGGTATTGATCCTTGATGAATTTCCCTTTCTTGCCCGATCAAATCCATCACTCCCATCCCTTTTACAGAATTTGATCGATCATCAATTGAAAAACACTAAACTCTTCTTGATCATATGTGGCTCATCAATGAGTTTTATGGAAAAAGAAGTATTAAGTTACAAAAGCCCTCTTTATGGACGAAGAACAGGTAGTCTATTAGTAGAACCTTTTGGGTTTGATGATTCCGAGAAATTTTTCCCTGAATACTCAAAAGAAGATCGATTTAGAGCTTATTCCATATTGGGTGGCGTCCCCCAATACCTGGAGGCGTTCAATTCATCAGTTCCTCTCGCTGAAAACATCAAAGAAAATATTCTAAGAAAGGGCTCTCTTTTATACAATGAACCCCGTTTTTTAACCATGCAGGAATTCAGAAATCCCTCTATTTATAATTCAATTATTGAAACCGTTGCGGATGGCTACACACGATTGAATGAAATCGCTTCCAAGATCGGTGAAAAACCTGATAAAACCTCCAAATACATGACTTCCTTGTTGGACCTGAAGATCATCGAAAAAATTTACCCTGTGGGTCATACTAAGCGTTCCAGAAAAAGTATTTATCGGCTAAAAGATCATTTCTTCCGGTTTTATTATCGCTTTATCACCAAACATTTTTCACTCCTTGAGCAGGGAATGATTGATCATGTCTATCACCGGTTGATTTCACCTTGTTTAAGTGCTTTTTTTGGCCTGTCTTATGAAGAGGTCTGTAGAGAATACCTGATAAGGGAAAATACCCTGATGAGGTTGCCTTTTGTGTTTAATGAGATCGGAAGTTGGTGGGGGAATAATCCGATAAAAAAACAGGAAGAAGAAATTGATATTTTAGCTGTTAATGAGAAACAATGTATTGTAGGCGAATGTAAATGGCGAAATAAAAAGACTGGAACGGATGTTTTTAAACGACTGGTTGAAAAAAGCCAATTATTACCTTATGAAAAAACCTACTATTACTTGTTCTCTAAAAGTGGTTTTGAAGAAAAGCTTATAAAAGAGGCTTCTGATAACGAGGGTTTAACATTGGTCGAGTTTCAAGAGCTGTAGGGGTAATGTTTAGAAAGATGGGTTCTTCGTTTATTTGTATAAAAATTATACTAAACGAATTTATCCAACGATTCTTCAAACGCTGATCGATCACAAAGAAACAAAGTTGAAACTTGTTTTATGCGGCTCCAGCATCAGTTTTATGCACGGGTTGTTATCTTATAACAATCCTTTATATGGCAGAAAAACAAATTATCTTAAATTGCAACCCGTCAAATTCCCACACCTGTCGGAATTTTTATCCGTTGACTTTCATTCTCTATTGGATTTTTACGCTGTTTTTGGTGGTATCCCCCTTTATTTGGAAATGGTTGATCCCGAAAAAACTTTCTTTGAGAATATTCAAAGGCTGTTTTTAAATATTGACAGTCCTCTGAGAGAAGAACCACTGTTTCTTTTGTCTCAGGAATTAAGAGAACCAAGGGTTTATCTGTCCATTCTTGAAGCCATCTCATTTGGATACAATCGTTCCAGCGAAATCGCTTCAAAGATTGGATATGGAGATTCAAGAAAGATACAGCCTTATCTGGACACACTGAAGACTCTTGATTTGGTCAGAAAAGAAGTTCCCATCACTGAAAATAATCCACAACGTTCAAGAAAGGGTATCTATAAGATCAAAGACCATCTATTCGCTTTCTGGTTCAGATTTATCTTTCCCAATTTACATTTTATTGAAAATGAACAGCCTGCAAAGCTCTTGGGGGATTTAGAAACGAATATCAACCAATTAAGCTCTTTTGTTTTTGAAGAAGTTACCCGAGATTTCTTATTGAAACACTTCCAATTTGACAAAATCGGCAATTATTGGCGTAAAGATATTGAGATTGACATCATGGCTCAAAAGGAAGACAAATGGGTTGTTGGAGAGTGCAAATGGAGAAATAGAAAGTTTGGCTATGACGATTACAATCAACTGGTTCAAAAAAGCAGCAATTTGCCGTACCCTATTGATCATTATATAGTTGTATCCAAGTCAGGATTTGACGATCGATTATTTGATCTTGAAAATGTGATTTTGGTTGAATTCACAAAAGAAAAGGGATTTGTTGTAAGGGAAAAAGCAACACATGATCTTTTTTAAGATTTTCAACGTCCTCTTCGAACCCCGATTTTGAAAACAGACAGTAATAGGGTGTTTTGTCACCGTAAGAGAGATATCCACTTCGTTTCACCAGCGAATGATAATCTTCCAATGAGATTTTTTTCTCCCGCCATTTGCATTCACAAAACAGGATGTTTTTTTCATCATAGGCACCGATATCGATGTCGTAACTCTGATCCTTCGTTCCGGGAACTCTGCTCCAATGTTTTCCGATTTTTTCAGGGATAAAAGGCAGCATGCCGGGGTTTTCTTTTATGAGTTGCATACAGAAGCGTTCAAACATGATTCCCAGATGATTTGGTATCAGAGGATAGATGCGTTTATAAATCTTTTCGCTGTCAAATTCAAAGGCAGAAAAATATCGGTCGATGATGCTAAAGCAAGAGAAACGAACGTGAAGGATATTACCCCTGTTAAGAATTTGACAAACGTCATTTGGATGTATTTGAACAGCAATTTAATCGAAGACATCACCCCTATTGTGGATGGGCTTATCAACACGTTGAAAAGATTGGATATCCGTGATAATGAACTGGATTTGACACCCGGTTCTGATGATATGATCAACATTCAAAAGCTCGAGAATGCCGGAATTGATGTTCGTTACGAATAAAAAAATAATCATGATAATCATAACCATGTAACCATGAAACGCTTCTGATTGGGATTGTAATCACTAAATTCCCATCAGAAGCATTTTTTTTAAATATTCAGCTTATTTCAAACGGAAGAACTTCCTCGTCATACCCTTCTTTGGAACAATTTTTCCAGATTTTCAAAAGGCCTTCACCGGCATCAATCGCTTGAACTTTTATCCAGGTTTGGAATGTGTTGCTGGATATTTCCTGCCATTCAGTTATTCCAAGCAATTCCAGCTTTTCAGCATCGAATTTGTAATCATCCATGGATGTTAGTGTACACTTGTTGTGGTCTTTGATCACCGTTACACGTACATAAAATGTATCGCCTGTGTTGACTTGTGTCGATTCAGCTTCCAATTTAAAATCACACCCCAAGGCAATCCCCGCAAGAGCAATCATTAAAAGCACAATAAATCCTTTTTTCATGTCATATACCTCCATTTATTTTTTAGTCTTTACGCTTAATGAATCTTTTGGACAATTTTGACAACACTCACCGCATAAGATACATTCTGAATTGGTTTTGATCTCTTTTCCCATGGCATCCATCGGACATTTTTTGATACACAGACTACAGTCAATACAATTGTCGTCATGCTTGATTTTAAACAAACTAAACCGACTAATAACCGCCATTAGAGCCCCATAAGGGCATAGATACTTGCAAAATGGTCGATAGAAAAAGATGGATAATCCCACGAATAATCCGCTCAACGCCCAGTTTAGCCAACTGCCTCCAAAGGTAAATATCGCTTTAAAAGGTGTCAAGTCCGTCAGGGTTTCTCCTCCAAGAAAGATTCTCAGAACCAGAACAATCAAGATGACGTATTTTATGGCTTTTAAAATCCTATCCCATCGACGATTAATGGTTATACGCCATTTTTTAACATGCAGTAGTTCACTTAAAGCCCCAAATGGACAGACATATCCACAATAAAATCTTCCGAAAACTGCTGTTGAAACCAATGGGATCAAGAATAAAAACAGATAGGCGGTCCCGGCTTTAAACAGGATATTTTGCACAGCACTGATTGGACATAAATAGCCCCCGCCAAAAAAGCCGATGATGACTATGGAAGATGTCAGGTAAAGGGGCCTCAACCATTTCTTTCTTTTAACAAAATTGAATAGAATAACGGCAAATGCAATTAACACAGTGACGGTTGTGATTTTTAAGATCAGGTCATGATCCCAATAGGATTGTTCTTCCTTGGTAACTTGTTTTGTGATCTGAACATCCTCAGGAGGCCCAAATTCAGCTAAAACTATAATTGATATTAATAGGAGAACGATGATGATAACTCTTGTTTTTTTGTCCTGCATACTTGAACACCTCCTCTTGGGTTATATTACATGATAAACATTAGAGAAAGCTTAGAATTTGTTGTTTGTTTTGTTAAGGCTAATTTCTTTCTCATCATCTTTACCAAATTCAAGAACAACAAAGACACCATGACTCCAATTACAACCCAAAAGCTTATCCACTTAACAACCGTGGCAGTAGTTGTTATCATCACCAACGGTTTAACAACCGTTGGATAGATAGAAGTGTTGACGATCATTATTACCGTTTCTACAATATCTGCCACCGCTCTGATTAACGGGAGTGCCAATAGCCATTCATAACTTTCATAGAGAGACAGTCTTCTTAGAAATCGAATAATGAAAGTAGACTGTAGCAGAAACAATGTAGCGATGATACAAAAATCCATGAACAATAAAATCAGATACGCTTCTCTTCCGGGTTGTCCAATTATTTGCAGATAGTTAAAAATTTCAGATGGTGGGTTGAAGAAATTCATAACATGGTTGCACTGCAAAAACTATTATTTTCGATTGATTCCCCAAAAAGTCGTCTCTGCTATTTCCCTGTGGGAGCCCACGTGTGGGCTCCCGCAAGTGAGATAATGCTTGATTTTCCGATTATGTCTTTGGAAATGACCTTTTTGCAGTGGAACCATTTCATAATTAAAATATCGCCTTTTCCATGAGATGAAGCAGTTTTTCAGATAGTTTCTGATCCGTTGATTCCGTCACAATCCTCAACAAAGGTTCTGTACCTGATGGTCTAAGCAGACACCAGCTGTCGTTTTCCAGGTACAACTTCATGCCATCCAATCTGTCAATCTTGTTGACTTTAATATGATTAATCGTTTCATGTTCCGATGCCATAAAGTGATCCATGTTGACTTTTAGTTTTGGTGTCAGTTTGAAATCGCCTTCAGACTGATAATAGCGTTTCCCGTTTAGTTGATAGATCTCGTTAAGAATAACCGATAAACTTTTCTCCGTCTTGGCCAGCATTTCCATGATGAGCATGGCGGTATAAATTCCATCCTTTTCCATGATATGTCCTCTGACTGTCACGCCACCACTACTTTCGCCTCCAAGGAGGAGATCATGAGCTTTGACACTGTTTGCAATGTGCTTGAATCCAACAGGGACCTCATACAACAATTCCCCGCATTTTTCACACAAAAGGTCAATATTATGGCTGGTTGCGATATTTCTCACAACACCGCCCTTTTGACCCTTTATCTCATGAAGATAATAATAAACCAGCAAGATGACATCGTTTGCGGGTATGTAGTTTCCTAATTCATCCACAAGGGCGATTCTGTCAGCATCCCCATCCACTGCTATTCCCAGATCAAATTTATTTTCTTTCATAAATTGAATCAACGTGGTGAGAGAAGCCTCCGAAGGTGCCGGGGATTTACCCCCAAAGAGAGGATCCACTCTGGAATGTATTGTCACCAGATCACATCTCGCTCCTATCAAGGCCATTTGAAGAGTACTTGTGCCGGCACCGTACATGGGATCAAAACAGACTCTTGGGTTTTTTAAACGGATGGATTTGATATCTATTTGCTTTTCAATATAATCCAGATAGGCATTTCTGAAGTCCTCAAGTTTTATATAATCATTTTTTAAAGCTCTCTCAAAATTGACCCACGGGATCATGTTAACTGGCGTCTCATTTGCGATTTCCTGAATTCTCTCCGTTATTTCAACAGAAGCCGGGAGTCCCTCATGCGTTTCAAATTTGATCCCGTTGTAATCCGGTGGATTGTGTGAGGCAGTGAAGACAATCCCTCCACCGGCATTCTTTTCAAGCACTGTAAAGGTCACCAAGGGAGTTGGTGTTGCACTCTTGCTGAGATATACTCTGATATTATTAGCGGCAAATACCTCCGCAGCCATTTTTGAAAAGTCCTCTGAAAGGAATCTGTTGTCATACCCTATCACAATCCCCCTGTCATCCAGATTGTTCTTAATCAGATAAGTGGATATCCCTTGAATCACTTTTCTGACATTTATACTGGTAAAGCCCCTTCCTATTCTGGCTCGCCAACCCCCTGTTCCAAATCGAATGCTTCTTTCCTCCATGATGGCAAGGTTTTCTATTTCACGCCTGGATAAGAAGTCCTCTACTTTTATAAGATCCTCTTTCGTATTTACCCCCAAATATTCCGATTCATCCAAACTTTTAAAACATCCTACTTTGTAGCCCTCTTTGATAATAAGGTTGATCATTTCTGGGATATAATACTCTCCTGTAACAGGATCAGGTTTTATGCGATGCATCACTTGGCGTATAGCATCAGTTTTTGCAATCAAAGGGCCCACAAAGTACTCATAAGGGGGGTCTCCTGATGGACGTCCGTGTTCCAACAGGTTGGTTACTTCATCTTCCTCGCGTTTTACAAGGGCATAAGGATAGGTGCTCCATGCAACTCCGGATAAAAAGGTTACGGCGTTGCTCTGAAGTTGATGGTTATTGATCATGCCTGCTAATGAAGCCTCTCTTATGAGTACCGTATCTGAATACATGATCAACAAATCATCATCCCCTTCAAGGACTTCCACAGCCTTTTTTAAAGCATCAGCTGTTCCAATGGGTTCTTTTTGAAAGGCATATCCGAAATGGCCTTTTTCTTTTAGGGCATGTTCAAATTTTTCCTTTTCTGTTTCCTTAATCACAACAATCGTTTCGAAATCTTTTTTGATTTGCCTTATCTTTTCAGTAATATGTAGAATCATGGGTTTGTTTTTCACCGGAGCCAGTGCTTTTGGTTCTTGAGTCTCAAACCCCTTTCCGGCTCCTGCTGCTAATAAAATGACTTTCATGTTTGCCCCCTTCTGTTATCCTTTTATCCCGGTATGCGTCAAACCTTCTACGACAAATCTCTGCAACGCGAAATAGATGATGAGTAGGGGAAGGATGGAAAGTACAGCCCCTGTCAACAGATAATTCCAGCGTGCCGAATACTGGGATTGAAACTGCGTCAGCGCCATGGTGAGCGTCATCTTTTTCTGTGAACTGATATACAGAACCGGTCTCAACAGATCATTCCAGTTGTTCATATAGGCGATGATAAAAATGGTTGAT
The DNA here is from genome assembly GCA_034659095.1 of Thermotogota bacterium. Classification (GTDB taxonomy): domain Bacteria; phylum Thermotogota; class Thermotogae; order MWEM01; family MWEM01; genus JASUTC01. Next base: position 6,678 of record JAYEGQ010000118.1, on the reverse strand, counting down.
GTCTGTGTTCTGCTAAGGGGGAAGAAAATTCTAAAAAACATCTTGAACGGTCCGGCACCATCAATTGCAGCCGCATCTTCAAGGTCTTTGGGGATGTTCTCGAAGAATTCTTTGTACATAAATGTACCGAATGTACCCACGAGGAATGATGGAATAATCAACGGAGCAAAGGTATCCATCCAACCAAGATTGAGCATGAGAAGAAATTCGGGGATAATCGTAACCTGGATCGGTATCATCATGGTGGCTAACAGTAATCCAAAGATGATATTCCTCCCTCTGAAACGCATTCTTGCAAAGGCAAATCCCGCCAGTGAACAGGTAAATATCTGTCCCATGGAAGCGAATGTCGCAACGATGATGCTGTTGAGGGTATATTTCATGAAGTTATAATCTTTCAAGACTGTGATGTAATTGTCAAACATGCCCTCTTTAAACAACTTATCTGGGATCATTTCCGGAGGCATCTTGAAGATGTTTTTCTCCGTACTGAATGAATTCGACACCATCCAAAGAAATGGGAAAATCGCTATTATCGCAACGATGATAAGCAATATATAGATAATCGTCTTTTTTAGTATGATCATACCATCACCTTCAATACTGGTATTTAACCCATCGCTTTTTCAGGATGAAGTTAATGTAGGTTATTATGGCAACAATTGTAAGAAGGACATATGCCATTGCTGAGGCATAGCCTGTTTTATAAAACAGGAATCCGTTTAGATAGATGGAATAAACCAGGGTATTGGTTGCATTCGATGGTCCTCCCTGGGTCATTGTATATATGATTTCAAAGCTCTTGAAAGAGTTGATAATGGCTATTGTAAACACAAAGAACGTTGTGGGTGTAAGCAGGGGTAATGTTATCTTCTTAAAACTCTGGAGTTTGCTTGCCCCATCTATTCTTGCGGCTTCATAATACATACTAGGTATTTCCTGCAATCCGGCAAGAAAGAGGATCATGTAATAGCCCGCCATCTTCCAGACCTGTACCATTGCCACGACGATCAACACGATGTTTTTATCACCCAGCCATGAAGGGGGCGTTACGTTAAACACGCGCTCCAAAATGGCATTAATGAGTCCGTAATTGGGACTCAGCAACCAGTTCCATACAAGACCCACAGCAACCGACGAGGTAACAACAGGTACAAAATATGCCGATCTGAAAAATGTAATTCCCTTTATTTTTGAGTTGACAAGCACTGCCAATAAAAGTCCAAAGAACATAACACCAACCACGTACACAAGAGAAAAAACAAAGGTGTTTGAGAGAATATACAGAAAATCCGGATCTTCAAACAATTCAATATAGTTGGTGATGCCGATCCATTCCGGTTCGGTCAGGATATCCCACTCTGTAAAGCTGATAACAAAAGAAGCAACCATAGGCCCCAGTCTGAAAAGAAACAGCCCGATCAAAGTTGGTATCAGAAATACCCATGGATGCCATGGTTGATACCAGTTGAATTGTCTTCTTTTCATATCTCTTCACCCCCTGAAGAAGGGGGATGAGTCAATGCCCATCCCCTTGAATAACAGTTTATTCGTAGATCTTTTCCAAAATCTTGTTGATGCTTGTGTCCATTTTTTCAAGCCCTTCTTCAAACGTCATGTCTCCGTTAAGGATTGAATCGAGAACACTGTTGAGTCCGGACCCTTCTGCGGCTCCATATCCTCGCCATTCTCCCCAACTCATTGTGAATGAGCTTTTCATCTCTTTTGCAGCAATCTCAAGCAACAGTTTCATCTCTTCAGGCTGTTCATCCGAGGTATAGAAGGCTTCTGATTCTGCCAACGATTTGTAGGAAGGAATTTTTCCGGGCATGTACATATCCAGGGTGAGTCCTTCTCCGCCAGCAAATTTGGCGAATTTCCATGCAGCTTCAGGTGCATTTGTCGTCTTTGAAATGGCAACAAAATCCGGCCAACCATAAGCGCTGTCTGTCTTTCCTGCGGGGCCCATAGACACTTCGGCAATTCCCCAGTTAAATTCATCGCCGGCAATGATTCGGTTGTTATCAATGTTCCAAGAACCATCCACCCACATGGCAGCAATCTGTCTTGGGAATACATCCTGCTGTCTGACACCGGCCATTTCCTTTGGTTTTGGTGCAACTTCGTATTCTGTTACGAGATCTGTGAGGAATTCCAAGGTATCCACAGCGTTTTTGTCTGGAGCAAAACGCATCGCTTCCCTGTCAATCAGTTTTCCATCATTTCTGAATACCCATGATTCAATGTGGGCATATCTACCATAAAGCCAAAAACCCCACTGATCAATCTTGCCGTCACTATCTTTGTCAATGGTGAGTTTCTTGGCTGCTTCAAGGAAGTCTTCCCATCTCCATTGGGAATTGGGATACTCAAGACCTGCTGCGTCGAACATGTCTTTGTTAAAGAATAAGACGGTTGTGACAAGCGCAAACGGAACCGCATAATAACTGTCACTGTTTGCAAGTTGTTTTTCAGCTTCAAAGAGATTCATGTAAAAACTGTCTTGATCCAGTGAATTTTCGATATATTCGTCCAGAGGAAGAAGGAATCCTTTGGATGACCATTCTTCAATATACCCCGAACTAAGGTTGAACACATCAGGCAATCTCTTTGTCATTGCCATGAGCCTGAGTTTTGTCCAATAGTCGGATGGTTCCATAACGGTCAGATTCACTTTGATATCAGGATTTTCCGCTTCAAACTTTTCAATCATGCCCATTGTCCTGTCTTTGAGATCGGGATCCCAAATCCAATATTCGAGAACCGTTTCAGCAGCTACAATTGAAACAAGAACGAGAAAAATGGATGCTACCAACATTAATTTCTTCATACTAACCTCTCCTTAAAATGTGATTTTTATACCAACCGGAGTTGGACGTTCAAATTCATGTCCCCTTAATCCTCTTCTGTCTGCAAGTTTTAATACCTTTGCTTTTCCATTCAACAATTGTGATGAACCACCTCCATCAAGGCTCACTGCATTCATAACACCTTCAGCGAGCATTTGTTCAGCCATTTCATTGAAAGTAAATCCCAGACTGTCATATCCTTCTATATATTCTCCTGTATTACATCCGGCTACCCATAAAAAAACCAGTTCATCTTCAGTAAAACCAATGGCCATTCTTGCTGCCTTTGAAACATTCCATTCAGTTTCAAACACATTGGGAGGGAAACTGACACTGGTTTGGTTTTCTTTTTTTAGTGCATGAAACTCTCCTCTGATTGTTTTTGCAGATTCTCCATCTATTATTAGCGAAGGACCGGCCTGAACACCAAAATCAACTGAATCGTCAAAGAAATATTGGACGTTTCTATCACAAGGCACCTTATTTGAATGGAGCTGTATAACAAAACCAGCATCCGGAACCTGAGAATCCCCACCGTGTTTATAGGCCAACATCTCATGATTCACAATGATAAGATCTGTCCCGTTGCAGGATGGTGTCCTTTCAAAGTCAGGTCTTCTGAAAAACCGAGCGTTAACACCATCTATATAAGTATCATTACCGATTACAACACGAACATCTGAAATATCCGTAGCACGAACTTCCGTTCTGCCATCTTTATGCCTTAAAAGTGTCTCTCTTCTGAAAAGTGGGGGCAACATAACTTTACCATTGCCGATCAATGCTCCAAAAGGCTGACCCACCATGGAATAGGGTGAAGACATGTCCATTGTCTCAAGCACAAAGAAATTCGCATTCACTATCATCCTGTTCTTATGAGATTCGTTTGAAATGTTACCTAAAAATGGATGAATAAACTTAAAAATAACCTTTTCGTTGTTTCTTGGATCAGCCTTTATATGACCATTTTCAAGCCAGTTATTCAGAAAACTTTGTAATTCGCTTTTTTTCCCGTTGGAAATAAAACCATTGGCATTTAATCTGATATGATCCTCTTCAGAAAGTTTGTTGAGTACATGTGTCATTGCAGCAACAGGATTCAGAAAGGTTCCGGTTTCTTCAAAGGTATTGGGTACTGGGATTTCTTGGAGTTTTCTTGAATCCATAAAAGCGAACCCGGAATAACACTTCTCACTTCTGAGAAAATAATATTTTCCCAGTTCATAGATATCGTCAAATGAATCGTCACTCAAATTTGAGAAAAAGGGTGTCAGAATGGCCTTTGAAGAAGTTCGGTAAATGGCATAATCGGTAAATGAACTGCCTGATTCCTTACGACAAACCTTATAATGAACATTCCCTCTGCTTTCATCAATGATTACTCTGTTCAAATCATTCACCTCATCAGATTTCTTCGAGATTAAACGTTTTTTCAACGATCAGTCGATGTCCGCCAAGTGCTGTTGGATTACAATCAGTATTTAGTACCAGCACTTCTTTCTTAAAACTTGAAAAATGATTGATTTGTTCCGCCACCCGATGAACAAGTGTCGGGCAATGCACTACAAGGCCACCTGAAAGTACGATGATGTCTGTATCAAGGGTTATAGCTGCAACCGATAATACTTCCCCCAGTTTTCGTGAAGCCCTTCTGTATATCTCCTGAATTTTTTCTGTATCTTTCATTTTCTCCATTTCATCCAGTATCTTTATTCTGTCATGCAACTCAAGCTTCAAAAATTCCTTTGAAAACTCTACAAGGGTTTTCTCAATCAGCAAGACTTCAAGGGGATAATTGTTTGAAACAAGGGTTTGCCCGATTTCACCGGCCTGACCATTTGGACCCTTGAACATTCTCCCGTTCATTGTGATACCGACACCAATACCAATATCCAAAACAGCCGCCAGGAGATTCGGTCGTTTCAGAAATCTTGAATAGCCCAGAGCTAATACGTTTGCATCGTTTTCCCAAATCAACGGGATTTTTACCCCTTCTATTTTGAGCTTTTCGGGTAAATCAATATCTCTCCAACCGTAAAACCTGCTTCTGATCAATTTGTTATCAAGTGAAAGGGGTGCGGGAAAAGCAATACTGATTCCTATTAGCGAATCAGCATTTTCATTTGCTTCTTCCAATAATTGTTGGCATTGTTCAGTTATGATATTGATTAAATTTTCAAATGAAATTTCTTTTTTAAATTGATAATCGATCTTGTTGATGATTTCTCCGGAGGCATTTAGAAGAACGGCATTTCCCCTATTAAATGCAATTTTAATGCCAATGGTATGAAAGGCATTCTTATTAATATTATAAAGTGCGGGTTTTCTTCCACGTGATGTATCTTCAATACCAACATCTACAACAAGCTCGTCTGTAACCAATACTTCCATTATGTTTGAGACAGCGGGAAGACTGATTTTAAGTCTCTTGGCAATATCAGGCCTTGACAAAGGTTCTTCGCTTTCATACATCAGGTATAACGTCCTTCTTTTATTCAGCTCGTAAATTTGTTCTGAAACCCTTTTTTTCATATCAATCACATCTTTTTTGTTTTTTGGGATTTTTTATTAATCAGGCTAATTAATTATATCACGATTTTTGAATAAACACAAATTTCTGTTTTAATTTATCCTTATCTGTTTGTTGAACGATTATTTTGCCACCGGTGATTTTACCGCCAATTACTGGGTAAGGGGTGGGAATGTTCTTCCTTATCTTCAAAGTGAACAGGTGTATAAAGGCAAATATGCCGTTGAGTTTTCTGACCTGGCTGACGATGAGACTTCCATGATGTTTATTGATTTGAATGTAGAGGAAGACGCTGTTATACGGTTTTATGTAAACTCATCCGAAGAAGACGGTGGCGTTCTCCTTTTTTATATCGATGATACAGTAGCGGGGCAATGGGGACTGCAAACGGGTTGGAAACGGGTTATTCGTGAGCTTCCTGCCGGTGAGCATCGTCTGAAATGGGAGTATGAAAGTTATTCAGATGAAAATGAAAAGGCTTGGCTGGACGATATCATGGTATCCAACTTGATCCCTCTGGGTGAGAAAATAGAATTTGCCGATGATGCGTTCAACCAGTTGGTCCTGAGTCAAATCGGAAAAAGTGGTGGAGTGGCGACTTTATCTGAACGTGAAAGAAACGAGTATTTCAAAGATACAAGGTCAAGACAAACTCTTTCTGAAAGAATGTCTTTTATTGAGAATACCAAACATCAAATGGTTGCACTGCAAAAACCAATTTTCGATTGATTTCCCAAAAAGTCGTCTCTGCTATTTCCCTGCGGGAACCCACACGGGGGATCCACTACGTATTTATTTAAGGTGTTTTCACGTCTTTGTAGGGGAAGAGGGCGGCTTGTTGACTGCGTCAAAAAGCTTGTGTCCGCCCGTAAGTGAGATATTGCTTGATTTTCCGATTATGTCTTCGAAAATGACCTTTTTACAGTGGAATCATCATACAAAAGGATTCAACTCTCTTTTTCAGATTCAGGGATGAGGAACTCAAAGAACACTTGTTCGTCTTCGGGTGCGATATGAACAAGTTCCGTATCGTTTGTATGAATGTAATTGGTGCTTGTTAGATATCTGCTAACATTTTTTACTGGAAAAAAACCAACTCTGCACATAAAAAAAGACGAATAAAGACAATATTCCAATAAAAAGAAAGGCTAAGAGCATACCTTTGAGAAATCGAGTGAATTTTGTTCTATTCAATAAACCTTTTAAGCGTAATTCCCCTGTTTCAGCTATTTTAAAAGCCACACCTTTGGGATTCTATAACACAAAATAATAAAAAATATAGGTTAAAAGGCATTTATT
>JAYEGQ010000117.1:0-16489 GCA_034659095.1 Thermotogota bacterium | reverse complement strand
CAGAGCCTTTGTTTAAAAAACAGTGTGTTTTACTCTGAAGATATATGTACAACATGATTAGTATGTAGTTAATTTACACTTCTTGGAGCTAAATCTCTTTTTGTGGGTAATCGGTGCGGAATGTCTGGTTTTAGCTGTTGGCAGTCTTTCTTTCATCGGATTGGGTATGATAGCAGCTATTTTACCCCTCATTTCTCCTGAAAAAGGCGTACAGGTGGTTCACATTTCCCAAGCCCTTTTACTAATGTTTTCCGGAGTATATTACGAAGTGGAGGTAGTGCCCCTTTGGATGCAAAAAGTCGCATGGATTTCACCGGCTACTTACGCACTGAAAGGAATGCGTGAAGCTATTTTAGGAGGAAAGCCATTTAGCGTATTAAACAGCTACACATTACCCTTATTATTAATGGGAATAATAATGCTCCCGGTGGGAATATTCACATTTAAAAAAATGGAACTACACGCCAAGAAAAAAGGACTTTTAAAACGAAACGGATAGAACATTTTACAGGTGACAATTGAACACAATTGTCACCGCTTTTATTTAATGCCTTTAATCTGAATGGATTTGGCATATGCCCAGATGAAATAAAATAAAGCAATGAATAAAACAAACCATCCTAAAACCAGAAAACCGCTTTCAAGTCCTACCCATTCAACAAAAAAGCCTCCAAAAAAGGACCCCAAAATAAACCCTATCCCCGTTATACTCATCCAAAAAATCGCCTGTGCTTTATTGATGGCTCTTACTGGCATATGATAATGGATAAAATGATAGATAGAATAGTATACGACAATGTACCCCCATCCATGAAGAAGGCTAACGAGTATGAGTTGAAAAATATTCTGGGCATAAAAGGATAAAATAAGACGTATCCCACAAGCAAAGACGCCTGAAGCCAGAATTAGTAATTCACCAAATTTGTTGATCAACTTTTGAGAAAAAAAGAGGAATGGAATTTCAGAAAGGGCAAATATAAAAAAACTGATGCCGGTAAATGAAAGTGGATAACCTTTCAAATCGATATAGACAGGTAAGAAAGTGACGTAAAATATTGCACTGGAAATAGAAAGAATACCACTTAGCAACATGATCCCATAAACAAACCAATTCCCCTTGGAATCAGTCATGTGGGCTCGCTTTGTTTTCGGTTCGTTTTGTTGAACCTTGAAGCTAAATAATAGTACTACGAATAAAAAAACTGAAAAAAGCAAAAACAGCATAAAAAATCCAATATTAAATAACAACCCAGCGATAAAAGCCGCAATAGAAAATCCAATCGACCCCAGTAAACGTGAAGGATTAAATGCCAGCCCCTTTTTCATTAAAGAACTAACAACTTTTCCTTCTATAAGTGGCATAACTACAGCAAGAAAAAAACCACTGATGATAATAAAAATCATTTTGCCTTGAAAATCAGGCATAAAATAGATCCCCCAAATACTTATCAGAGGAACCAAAGTTACGAGTGTAATAACTTTATTGATTCCAAAAAGGGTTTTCATTTTAAACCAAAAAGGATTAGCAACGAGTGACATGATGCGTCCAACACTAACTGCAATACCAATCTGAACAGGTGTGAAGCCCTCACTCTCATAATATTGACTTAAAAGGTTCATTAATGCTTGTATACTATAGACAAACCATTCAGTAATTGCTTCATAAATCACGGTGATAGAAACCTCTTTATCAAGATATGTTTTATCATTATAACATATTTCCTTCATCATTATATAAAGATCAAAAAATCAAAACCAAAAAAATGAATCATAAAGAAAAAGTTCATGTTATAATTATGGTAGAATGGTTTGGTTTTTTAGTTTGTTCTTTAGAAAAACTGGTTTAATTTCATTTGCTAAGGGGTTGAGTTGATGGATATTCCAATGCATCTGATAACCATTAAAAACCCGGATTGGTTTTTTTCTCCGTTGGAAATGTATTTCGGATACATCATTCGCACGGGAAAATGCATCATTGAAAACCGAGGAGATTTTGAGTTCCTCACAAAACGAAAACAATTATACGTTTTAAGTTTTCTACCATCCAACGAAAAAATAGAAAGGGAAATAACAATCAATTCTTATGACCCTAAAAATATGATTGCGTATTTTCAATACGAAGAGGCAATACCTTATGAAATTACACAGGTTTACAAACATAAAGTAATTAGTCATATTCTTAAATATTGCTCCTTGTCAACAATCATTAAGCAATTGAACAGTCTGATAACCCTTGAAAAGGAATTCTTCAATAATGAATATTTGGAATGGTTAGATGGTGTTGTAAGGTATAAAAATATAATGAACGGTGACGAAAAATCCAAATTGAGGACTTTGATCAACATCTTTTCTAACAGCTATATCACAACCCTATATGCTCAAGGCTATCATTATGATCAAGAGCAAATAAAAAAGGATGAAGATAAAATTATCTATAAGATTTACGAAATGAAGTATCTGAACGATATTGGAATGGTAAAAATCATATAGAACTTTATGGAGGAAAATTGAAAAAGTTACTGACAGGGCTCAACATTTACAACAGCGAATCACAAAGATTTGATTCAAAAAATATTCTCATTGATGGGAATAAGTTCAAGGCAATTGATCATGAAAGACTGGATGATTCTTATGATGTTTTAAATTATAGAAATCATTATCTATACCCTTCTTTTGTTGATTCTCATGCTCATTTACTGGGAATTGGTATTGAACTATCCAGATTCAGTTTAAAGGACGTGGATACGAAAGATGCCCTAAGAATGGCGATTTTAACTCAAAAAAATTCTTTTATCATCTTGCGCGGGTGGGATGAAGCCAAATTAGATTTCTTTCCTGATAAGCAGTTTATTGATTCGATAATCACGGATACAAAATGTCTGCTGATAAGAAAATGCGGTCACACAGGTACCTGTAATAGCACATTAATCAGTGAGTTGACTCAAAGAGGCATACAAGAAATGGATGATTCGGATTATAACCGCGGAATCTTGAAAGAAAGAACTTTGGAACAGGCTATGCAACTTGTTCATTATCAAAAACAAGATATTGCTTTATATTTAACAAAGGCTGCCCAAGCATTGAGAAAAACCGGGATCACATCTATGCACACGGATGATTATCACTCTAACGATATTAACGACTTAGTCAACATTGTTATGAACCAAAAAGAATTAAGGGTATTTGAAAAGATCAATCCTGAATCGGTTAACGAATTAAAAAATTTAATACAAAGTGGTATTTTTAAGGGAAAAAACAATGATTTTGCTACGATACGTTCAGTAAAAGTTTTTTTAGACGGTTCTTTTGGTGCAAAAAGTGCTTTCCTTAGTCAACCCTATGAACAAACAAACATAAATGGCGTTCTATATATGAAGCCGGAAGAATTTGCAGAATATGTTAAAATATGCGAAGAAAACCATTTGCAATTACTCGTACACGTAATAGGAGATGCTGCACTAGACGTTGCATTGGAAGGATTTCAACAGTCAATAAGTTCGTATAATCCCTTACGCCACAGGATTATCCACCTTCAAATGGCTTCACAGAAGCAGCTTAAAAGAATTAAAGAAACGAATCTTTTTTTGAGTATCCAACCGGTTTTTTACACTAGCGATTATGATATGGCTTTGAAGATCATCGGGAAAAAACGAATGGAAGAAATAGCCTATCCCTTTAAAAAAGCTTTGGATATGGGTATTGAGTTATCTCTTTCTACTGATGCACCTGTTGAGGATTACAACCCATTTAGAAATATGATCAGTGCATTGAACTTTTTTGATATCAAAACCGCCTTTGAAAAGTATACCGTTGCTTCAGCAAAAGCAGCATTTTGGGAGGACAGAGTTGGAAAAATTGAAAATGGTTTTTTAGCTGACGGTTTTTTATCTACTAAGAATATCTTTGAAATGAACGAATCGGAACTGTCTCAATTTCAACCAAAAGCAGTAATATTTAATGGTCAAGTTAATAATAATCATATTTTAGACTAAAAAGGAGGATCAGTAAATGTTAGGAATAGTTGTTATCGCAGTTATTGCAGCATTAAGTTTTGCAGCTATTAATTTTTCAAGAGTCAAGAAGTTGGACACGGGAACTCCTCTCATGCAAGAAATCGCAACCGCCATCCAAGAAGGTGCAGATGCTTTTATTCGACATGAATACAAAACAATTTTCACTTTAGCCATATTCATCACTATTATTCTGATGATTCTTGTCTCTTGGTACACCGGTGTTGCTTTTATCCTTGGGGCAGTCATGAGTGCTTCAGCAGGTTGGATCGGGATGAAAATTGCCACACTTGCAAATGTAAGAGTATCAAACATGGCCAGAAAAACCAATAGTCTTGGTAAAACTCTGAAAGTTGCTTTCCAGGGTGGAAGTGTTATGGGTTTGAGTGTTGGTGGTTTTGCATTGCTTGGTTTAGTCTTAGTTTATTATGTCTTCGGTAAATTAATGGGCCAAGTGGATGTAGCAAGTTTAACGATTGTAAAAAATTGGTTGGGTATAAACTTTATTCCCTTCACAATGACTGTTTCAGGTTATGCCCTCGGTTGTTCAATTATCGCCATGTTTGACAGGGTTGGTGGAGGAATATACACCAAGGCTGCTGATATGGGTGCAGACCTTGTTGGTAAAACAGAAGCTAAGATTCCTGAAGATGATCCAAGAAATCCAGCGACTATTGCTGATAACGTTGGAGACAATGTCGGAGATGTTGCCGGACTGGGAGCTGACCTTTTGGAGAGTTATGTAGGCGCAATCGTTTCGGCCATTATACTGTCTGCGTATATCTTCTATACCAGCATGGACACACAAGCGAGCTTAACAGGCGAACTGGTTCAAAAACTCATTACTTTCCCATTGATTTTCGCCGGAATTGGAGTTATTTCCAGCATTATTGGTATTCTTTTCTTAATTGTGAAAAAGGTTTCCGAGAAACCACATAGAGAACTTAATACTTCAATTTGGACTTCAGCAGCTTTAACGATCACATTAACCGGAATCTTTACATATTATCATTTCAGCGGAGAAAACCTACAGGGAATTGGGTTTAACGTGGGTACATTATCCCCCTGGTTTTCTGCCGTATTGGGGATAGTCAGTGGTATTGTAATCGGTCAATTAGCAGAATATTTTACCAGTTATGATTATAAACCCACCATCAATATTGCAAATAGTTCAAAACAGGGAACAGCATTAACTATCACCCAGGGATTGGCAGTAGGTATGAAATCCACCTTTTTCCCGGTTATTGTTTTAGCTATCACAACTATCCTTGCTAATGCTTTTGCCGGACTTTATGGTGTTGCAATGGCAGCTATTGGAATGCTTTCATTCGTTGCCGCAACAGTTTCTGTAGATACCTATGGTCCTATTGCAGATAATGCAGGTGGTATCAGTGAAATGTCAGAACTGGATCCAAAAGTCAGAAAGATCACAGACAAATTGGATTCTGTAGGAAATACAACCGCTGCCATTGGTAAAGGATTTGCAATTGGTTCAGCTGCTTTAGCAGCTCTTTCATTGTTTGCTTCATACTTGTATTCACAGGCACAACCAGGAGAAACAACAGGATTTGAGCTGATCCTTAATATGATCAATACAATGACATTAGCCGGAGCCTTGGTTGGTGCAGCATTACCATATCTTTTCTCGGGTATACTGATTGAAGCTGTCGCAAAAGCTGCCAGAAAAATGGTGGATGAAGTCAGAAGACAATTTAAAAGCGAACCACGCATATTAACAGGTGAAGTTAGGCCTGATTATAAAACATGCATTGAGATCTCATCAGTCGGTGCTTTATCAGAGATGAAAGTTCCCGCTTTAATAGCAGTTTTGACACCTATCGTTACAGGATTCTTATTTGGAGCTCAGTTTGTCGGTGGGTTGTTAATCGGTACGACTTTATCCGGTATCATGTTAGCTCTCTTTACTGCAAATTCCGGTGGTGCTTGGGACAATGGTAAAAAGTTAATTGAATCTGGAGGAATCGAAGGAGAAGAAAAAGGCGGAGAAGCTCACTCAGCAAGCGTTGTTGGAGATACCGTAGGAGATCCTTTGAAAGATACCGTTGGACCGTCATTGGATATTTTAATTAAGATCATGTCCATTATTTCTCTGATAATGGTATCAATTTTCGGAAAATACAATTTAATGGCACTTTTTAATTAATCAAAATTTTTTAATAAGGTGAAAAGGGAATGGTTTTAACCATTCCCTTTTTTTATTTTGAAATAATTATTGTATAATTATGCTGAAAAAAAGAGAAGGAGAGATTCAATGGATAAAGAAAGCATGGCTGTTTTATCTTCAAATTCATTTAATACATACCTTTTGGCAATCTTAATATTTGCAATAGGTGCGGTTACGATTACAATAGTCAATAAAATTTTAAAGAAGAAAGTGGAAAAACTCTCTCAAAAGCCAAGATACCAAATAGCGAATTTTGCTTATTCAATCTTTAAAAAGACTTTCTTCCCGCTTATTTATTACGGTTTGCTGATCGCGTCCCTTTCAGCTCTTTCGCTTCCGGAAGTGATTAACAAAGCAGTTGAATATGTGGGAATAATTCTCTTGACTATAGCAGCCATTCGTTTTATCAATCAGATTCTTGATTATTGGTTTGAAACCGTTCAAAAGAAAAAAGAAACAACTGCAATCCAACTCCAGGGGTTAAAAGGTTTGTTCTCTGTGGCAAAAATAACCATATGGATCATAGGAATTCTAATTGCAGTTCAAAACATGGGTTATAATGTCTCTACAGCTATTGCCGGTTTTGGGTTGACTGGGATAGCCGTTGTTTTTGCAGCCCAATCCGTACTCAGTGATTTATTCAGTTACTTCTCAATTCTATTTGATAAACCTTTTGAACCGGGAGATTTTATTATCATAGGCGATATGTCAGGAACTATTCAACATATTGGGGTTAAAACAACAAGGTTAACCAGTCTCACCGGTGAACAATTGATTATTTCCAACGCTGACTTGACTAGTTCAAGGATTAAGAATTTCAAACGGATGATCAGGCGTCGTATTGCATACCGTCTTGGCTTTGTGTACGAATTAAATTCTGAACAATTAAAAGAAATTCCCGATTTGATCAAAGATATTATCACCAGGATATCAAATGTGACTTTTGATCGAGCACACTTTGTTGAATACGGTGCCTACAGTTTGAATTTCGAAATCGTTTACTATGTCAATTCAAATGATTATCTCGATTATATGGATGCACATCAAGCCATTAATTTAGAAATAAAACGTGTTTTTGATGAAAAGGGCTTTGGCTTTGCTTTCCCAACACAAACCGTCTATAATTATCATGAAAACACTCCAACTTTTAAATTGGAGGAGTTAGAAAAACAGTAGAACTTAGGGGGGATTTTATGAGAAAAGGTTTATTTATCATATTATTTTTGGCTATTACAAGTACCATTTTTTTTTCAAAAGTAATAGAAGTGGGAGGAGGGAGTTCACAGTATACAACCATTAAAAGTGCAGTTCTTGATGCAAGAGAGGGTGATGTAATAAGAATTCATGCTGGAAATTATGTTGAGAATTTGAGATTTTCAAAAATTCTAACACTGGAAGGTGTCAACACACATAATGTTGTATTGAAACCGCTGGATCCCAAACTACCCACAATAATGGTTGAAAATTGTAATCTGTTAAACATTTCGGGTATGACGGTATATGGCGAAACCATTGCGATTTCGTTAGCAATGACCAATGCCACAATCAGTGGAAATAAAATTTTTTCAAACAAAGATGGTATACGTGCTGGAACATTGAATCATGAAATCAAGATCATTAACAATCAAATATCAGGAAATTTCAACAATATAAAAAATATCAATACAAATGGTATTATGCTTGTAGGAGTTGGGAAAACAATCATTGAAAATAACAATATCCAGTCCTTTGGTTCAGGTATTTATCTCGGAGGGAAAAAACCGGTAAAAATTACTGAAAATCAAATTCACCTAAATTATAACGGTATTTATGCCTCTGGTAATACAGAAGCAATCATTTCAGGAAACAGATTTTATGAGAACAATCGTGCTGCTATATTGTTAGTGTCAAAACCGGTTGTTTCTATTTCATCAAACCATTTTTCGTCAAATAAAATGTTTGATTTGCTGGTTTCAAATAGAACTTGCGGTGAATTTTTAATTGATTTTTCAGGGAAAATAACTGGTAACTCCAATTATTTGGACGAACCTTTTAAGATTTGCCCTACTGATTTTAATTTACCGGAAGACTTTTCTAAAGGATTGTGAGTAAGAGTTATAAATCTTGGAGTTATATTTGGTGGAAATAGTTATGAACATAACATTTCAATAAATTCAGCTCGTTATGTTTTTGAATCGTTTAAACATCACAAAAAAGATTGTAATTTTTTATTATATCCTTATTTCATCGATAAGGAAGGCATGTGGTGGAGTCAACAGTGCTCCTCGAAAATTTTATCTGAAAGCAATGATCTGGCTGTTGATATGGAAAAACACATTTTCCCTTTTTCATATTCTATGATTGATTACTGGTTTCCCCTTATACACGGGGAATTTGGAGAAGATGGACAGCTTCAAAAACAGCTTAAAAACACTGAATTACATTTTTTAGGCTCTGATGAAAAGACAAGCTTATTTTGCTATGATAAAATTATGAGTAGAGAAAAGGCAAAATCTGCGGAAATTATTCAGCCAAAATATATTTTTTTCAGATATCCAGAGAAAAAGTCTCATGACAGCATTAAAAACACCATTCTCCAAGAAATTGGGTTGCCTTGTTTTATCAAACCCGCCAGAACAGGTTCATCATTGGGGATTTCTCGAGTAAAAAAGAAAGAAGAAATAATCCCTGCTTTAAGTTTAGCCTTATCATACGATAATAATATATTAGTTGAAAAAGCCGTAGAGAATTGCTGTGAGTATGAAATAGCCTTTATTGGAAATAAATGGAAAAGGTTTTCAATACCCGGAAGTATTGAATATGAAGATATGTTTTATACTACTCAAGCAAAATATTCAAGTAGCACTACTAAACTGAGATCGATAGAGAATTTAGATCAAAGATTGAAAAATAAAATTTATAACCAAACAGAGAAAATCATATACATCTTTAACGTCAAAGATTTAGGACGTGTAGATTTTCTTTATGACCAAAAAAATGATATCCTCTATTGGAATGAAATTAATACAATCCCTGGATTTACCGAAAAGAGTATGTTTCCGTTTCTTTGGAAAGAAATGGGACTTGATTTAGAGGATGTGATTGATTTAATTATTGGGGAATACTTATATTAAGCGAGTTGTTTTTACGTCTAAATCCATACTTGGAGATAAAAGAGGTGATTTGAATGTTTTTCGATAAATTTTCTCAAGAAGCTGCAGAACTTTTTCTTATTTCACAAAAAGAGGCAGAAACATTTGGACACAGAATGATTGATGCAGAACATATTTTACTGGCAGTCGCTAGGATTTCATCGAGCACTTTATACGATATACTTGTTAATCAATATGATATAGATTATGAAGATATTAAAAATGAGATTTTAAAAACTCTGGGACAAGGATTTACAAGAACTTCAAGCATGTCTCCACAAATATCTCCAAGACTGAAAAGCATTTTGGAGATGGCTTTTGAAGAATCAAAAGTATTTGGAACACAAAAGATTGAAACGGAACATGTTTTTCTGGCCATACTCAGGCATAACCAGAATGGTGCTGTAAGAATCCTGTCTAGACTAAATGTAAATGTTACTACTTTGAACAGGGATCTTTTAACACGCATGAATCCAAAAAAAGATATGGGATTTGGCGAAGATAAAAAGATAAACAATTATTTGATCAAACAACTTGAAGAATTTGGAACAAACCTTAATGAAATGGCAGAATCCGGAAATCTTGATCCTGTCATTGGCAGGGAAAATGAAATTCAAAGACTCATGCAAATTTTGATCAGGAGAAAAAAGAACAACCCTGTTTTGATAGGAGAACCCGGGGTTGGTAAAACAGCCATCGTTAATGGCCTAGTGGAAAGAATCGTTGAAAACAAAGTACCCGTCATCTTAAAAAATAAAACCATTATTTCTCTTGATATGGCTTCTTTGATTGCCGGTACTAAATATCGTGGTGAATTTGAAAAACGAATGAAAAAACTGATAAAGATAATTCAACAGGATCAGAATATCATTGTTTTCATAGATGAAATCCATACTATTGTAGGAGCTGGCGCTGCTGAAGGAGCCGTTGATGCGTCGAATATACTCAAACCGGCACTCGCTAACGGTACAATTAAATGTATCGGTGCAACTACACCCGATGAATATCGAAAAAACATAGTAAAAGATGCTGCTTTGGAAAGAAGATTCCAAAAGATTAGTGTCAATGAACCAGAGTTTGATCAGACAATTAAAATATTAGAGGGTTTAAAACCAAAATACGAACTGCACCACAAAGTAGAATACACACAAGACGCAATCAAAGAAAGTGTAAAATTGTCAAGAGCTTATATAACGGATCATTTTTTGCCCGATATGGCAATCGATGTAATTGATGAGGCCGGAGCAAAAAAGAGATTAAATGCCTTAAAGATGCCTGAAGAGTTTACAGAAATGGAAGATAAAATCGATCTCTTAAAGCAAAAAAGATTAAACGCTGCAAATCAGAATGATTATTATAAGGTTAAGGAATTACAGGAACAGGAAAGTGAATTAAAAGAAGAATTTTCCAAAGAATACCATGAATGGAAAGAAGAGGCTTTAAACAAAATTGAAATCGTTGGATTTGATGATGTTGCCGATGTAATTGCAAAGTGGACAGGTATACCTTTACACAAAATCGAAGAAGAAGAAAGCAACAAGCTGCTTAATATGGAAGCTTCCTTACATGAAAGAGTTGTTGGTCAGGAGGAATCCATCATCGCCATATCAAGGGCTATTAGAAGAGCCAGAAGCGGTCTTAAAGATCCAAAGCGCCCGGTTGGAACCTTCTTGTTCCTTGGCCCTACCGGAGTCGGTAAAACAGAATTGGCAAAGACACTGGCAACCTATCTTTTTGGTAATGAAAAAAATCTTCTAAGATACGACATGTCGGAATATATGGAGCGATTTTCAGTTTCAAGGTTAATTGGAGCACCTCCCGGCTATGTGGGATATGAAGAGGGAGGAACTTTGACTGAAGCAGTGAGAAGGAATCCCTATTCGGTAATATTATTGGATGAGATTGAAAAAGCCCATCCTGATGTATACAATATTCTTCTTCAAATAGCAGATGAAGGACGTTTAACCGATTCCCAGGGTAGAAATGTTGATTTCAGAAACGTAATTTTAATTATGACCAGTAATATTGGTGGAGAGATTATTAACAAATCTAAAAACGCACTGGGATTTGAGATTCAGCATGATGACAACATGAAATACCAGGATATGAAAAAAACCGTTATGAATGAAGTTAAAAATGTCTTCAGACCTGAATTTTTGAACCGATTGGATGACATCATCGTTTTCCATCAGTTAAATAGAGAGCATATCAGCAGCATCATTGATATCTTGCTTTCGGATCTATCACTCAGGTTAAGTGAAAAGGAATTGTCCTTGGAATTGAGCAAAAATGCCAGAGAATTCCTGATTAATGAAGGATTTGATCCAATTTATGGTGCAAGACCTTTGAAAAGAGCCCTTCAAAGAAATATTGAAGACACCTTGGCAGAAGAATTACTGGCAAACAAATTTAGAGAAGGGGATATCATCAAAATCATATTAAACAAGGCAGAGGGCATCAAATTTGTCAAAAAGGATGTCAAAAAGGAAAGTGACAATTATATTGGTGTAGGAACGATTTAATGAAAAAAAAGGGAAATTCATTCGTATGCGACGTGTGCGGATATGAAAGCGGTAAATGGTTTGGTAGATGTCCTCAATGCGGCGAATGGAATTCAGTAAAAGAAATTGTCATATCAGATAAATCAAAACGAACAGGTTCTAAGCATCTGGGGTTTCTTTCATTAAAAACTGCAAATTACGAGTCCATTTCAAGAATTGACACAGGTTTTGAGCATTTGAATAGAGTTTTAGGTGGGGGTTTAGTGGGTGGTTCAGTCATCCTAATTGGTGGAGATCCCGGAGTGGGAAAAAGCACTCTGGTGACTCAATTATGCGCTAATTTTGAAAAGAGCTACTATATCAGCGGTGAAGAATCCTTTGAGCAGCTCTTTTTAAGGTATCAAAGGGTGACTAAAAATAATTCTGATGTACATGTTATGAACACCTCGTTTTTGGATACTGCTATTGAACAACTTGAAAAAAACATGACTCAAGATGAACAGGATCAAGTCGTTATCGTTGACTCCATTCAGACCATGAAATTTTCAGATGTTAATTCTCTTCCCGGCGGCGCAGTCCAGATCAGAGAATGCACCTCAAGGATTGTAGAATTCGCTAAAACGAATAAAATGCC
Source organism: Thermotogota bacterium (assembly GCA_034659095.1). GTDB lineage: Bacteria > Thermotogota > Thermotogae > MWEM01 > MWEM01 > JASUTC01. Next base: position 4,028 of record JAYEGQ010000117.1, on the reverse strand, counting down.
CGTGATTATTATTGCACATATTACCAAAAGTGGACAGATTGCAGGGCCGAAATTAGTTGAACATTTAGTGGATGTAGTCTTATATTTTGAAGGAAACAACGAAACAGATTTGAGAATCCTCAGAAGTGTTAAAAATCGTTTTGGTCCAACAAATGAAATCGGTGTATTTGAAATGAGAGAAAAAGGACTTTTAGAGGTATTAGATCCTTCTGAAAGATTCTACGACACACAGTCAAACCTTTCCGGGAATTCACTGGGAGTGGTTATCGAGGGAAATACTCCTTTGGTCATTGAGGTTCAAGGTTTGGTTGTAAATGCACAATTTTCGAGCCCAAGAAGATTGAGCAAAGGCATCAATACTGAAAGACTTTCATTAATTGCGGCGGTTTTAACAAAGCGATTGAATATTGAAGTGGAAAAAAACGACATATTTATAAATTTGTTAGGTGGCCTGAAAACAACAGATCCCGGAATTGATTTTCCCGTTGCATTGTCTCTCTATTCATCCTATACAAATAAAGTGTTTCCAAAGGGCAGTGCCTCTTTCGGAGAAATAGGGCTTGACGGAAAAATAAGGGCTGTTTCATTCCCTGAGAAAAGAATAACTGAACTAAAAAGACTCGGATTCACAAAAGTGTTTGTCCCCATCAAGACCAAAAAACGTCTGAGTGGATCAGTTTTATCTGATATAGAAATTGTAGAGTTTGAAACGCTACAAGGGGCCTTAGTAAAAATATTTAAATAATGGAGGGAAAAGTATGGCTTTAATTAACGAATTCAAAGGTGGTATGGAATTTTTGGCAAAGACAGAATCCGGACATGAATTGGTTCTGGATGCTGGTGAGTCTTCAGGCGGACAAGATAAAGGGGTCAGGCCCAAGGAACTTTTATTGGTTAGTCTTTCAGGATGCACCGGTATGGATGTCGTCTCTATTTTAAAAAAGATGAAAGTAGAGAACTACAAATTGAGAATAGAAGTGGAAAACGAAAAAACAGAGGAACATCCTGTGATTTACAAAAAGATTCACTTGAAATATATCTTCCACCTGGAAGATGAATCCCAAAAAGGCAAAGTGGAGAAATCTGTTAACCTTTCACAGGAAAGGTATTGCGGTGTGTCCGCTATGCTGAAAAAGGCTAGTAAACTGACTTATGAAATCATTTATGAATAAATCTAGTTTGTTATATACAAAGTTTTTCGGTTCTCTTTCATTTAGTGTGGACTAAATGAAAGAGAACCAACTTAATCATAACACATGCGACAGTTGTCATATTCCGATGTATTATTAACATGAATAATTCCATTAACAACACTTAAAAACATGAGGTGATCTTATGAAAAAAAGTTCTATTTTTGTCATGATTTTTCTGTTTATTTCAATTTTGTCATTTGCTCAACAAGATGCTTTAGACAATCATTATTTGTCATTTGGAGAGGAGGAATTTATAAGCGTTTCACCGAGTGAAAGTGTTTCTGTGAATCATAATATTCCGGAAGAAATTCTTGAGAAAAACCCGTCAATTGGTTTTTTTGACTCTGAACTTACGTTCGATATCAATAATATTTTAAAAAGTTCCATGATATTTGATTCTTCCGGCAATACGTTGTTTTATGTCCCGATGGAAGAAGGAAAATACAACGTCTGTGTTTTTGTTGAAAATGAAATGATCTCTGATCTTATTACTTTTGAAGTAGCGATTCAGGAACTTCACACTAAAGTAACCCTCGATAAAGATCAAGTGAGTGTAGGAGAATTGGTATCCGTATCATTCGAAGATGCCCCCGGAAATGAATATGATTGGATAGGGGTTTATGAACCCGATGCAGATCATTTTGATTTTTACACTTATGAATATCTCTACGGAGCAAAGGAAGGAACAATAGAACTATATATGCCTGAGGAATCCGGGAAATTCCAACTTAGAATGTTTGAAGATGATTCATATAATTTGATTGCCCAATCAGAAAACTACGATGTGATTGCCTCAACCCAGGAGGAAACGGATGAATCGAACGATTTATCTCAATATAACACTACTTTGGAAATAGAAACCGATGCGGCATTTCGTGATGAGTTGATTACTGTCAGTTATTATAATGCTCCTGGAAATGAAACCGATTGGATCGGTATCTACGAAGTAGGAGATACCGAAGGTTATATTATTGATTGGCTCTACACAGACGGTTCGGAAAACGGCTTAGTCGATTTTTATGCCCCTTATGAACCTGGAAACTACTTATTTAGATTCTTCCCAAACGATACTTTTGATATCATTGCTGAAAGTGATCCCTTTGCTGTTTTGGATGTCGAGACAACCAATCCTGAAGATAGTTATGAAAGGGTAATGGTAAGAGAATCAATTTTCTGTGAAACAGTGGAAGAAGACTTGTCAGTGAATGAAAAAACAGATTTCACCTACTCAGATGATTACTGCTATCTTTGGTTGGAATTAGGTTCATTCAAAGGCTCTCATGAAGGAATTTGGGAATGGTATTACCCTGATGGAGAACTTTATGATACTGTTTATCTGGATATTCCATCTGCCTATGAAAGGGGATTGGAAAGCTTTGATAGTCTCAGTCTTTGGTCATGGATCCCCATTAAAGATGAACCCGAAAAACAAGCTGGAATATGGAAAGTCCATTTCTACATTGATGATGAACTGGTGCTTGCAAGACAGTTTAAGATCAGCGACTCTCAATCTTCAAAAAGACCTGTGATAGAAACAACTGAAAAAACAATCCAAATAGGTGAACTGTCATTGACTGTCCCCGTAAATGCTGAATGGTTTGAAGATACAGAATATGAAGATTCTTATTATATCAATTTGGAACCGGAAAGAGACTTTGGCCCTTTGGTAGGAATTGATTTTAGTACTGAAGAGTTACTTTACGAAGAAGGCGAAGCATACATTTATCAGTCAGATGATTTGCAATTTGAAGGCTGGGATTATATTTCCTATGATGAAGAGTATGAATTAACAGATAGAATCATCGATTTAAAAATAACCAATCAATATGATTCCTACGGTAATATGATTTATATCTTTTTTGTCTGCTCTGAAGACGAGTATGAAGACTGGGAAGATGAATTTATAAATATCTTAGATTCCGTTAGAATAACAGAATAAAACACATATCAAATAGGGGGTTGTCCTGGGATCACTCAGACAATCCCCTTATCATTATTTATCTGTTGTTTTTCATAAACTCAAGAAGCATTTCATTGATTTCTTTCAACAATTCAGTTCTTTCACTTTCCATTTTGGATTCCAAAAGTGAAACCTTCTCTTTTAACTCTTTTATTTCCTTTTCCTGATTGGCAATAGTTTCTATCGCCTTATACATCCTGGGTGGTTCACCACTATGTATGCTAACTGTACCTTCTTCACTTACAGTTTCCATATACTGGGCATGATTTTCAGAAAGAAAATCGTAAATCTCATCATAATTCTTCCCTTCATTTAATAAATCTCTAATCTTTTCTATCAGGTCGATTTGACTTTCACGGTACAACCTTTTTTTCCCTTCTCTTTTGGCATCAAAAAAATGATTTAATCGTGAAAGAATCCTGGAAAGTGTACTGTAAGGGATTCCGGTAATATCACTGATTTTGCTCTTATTCACCCATTTGTCCATCTTTATCACCACTTTAAAAAGATTTGAATGGTTATTGTTTAATTCAAGACAATCCTATATTAGAATTATACATCATAAGCTGAAAAAAACCTAAAGACTTCTGGCAAAATCAGAGCTTCAACCCCTTTGTTAACTTTTTTTAAACTTACGCTGTCTTCCACTGTATTTAATTTTCTTTTTACATTAAACCATATCGAGTAGGGTAATGTCCGAGGATGCCCCCGGACACTATCCCTCTCACAAAACCGTACTTACGGACCACGTATACGGCTCCTGGTAAATAATATCACACATAATAGTGTGACAGAGTTCCGGTTTCATCTCTGTATTGTCCCGTCAAGGGTTTCAGGTTGCTTTGCATGGTGTCTTCGGTTTCCTTTCGCAGCGT
>JAYEGQ010000116.1:0-3275 GCA_034659095.1 Thermotogota bacterium | reverse complement strand
ATCTCCCTTTCATTGTATTGTTCTGTTATTGCTTCGGGGGCACGTAATATCTTCTTCTCCTTCAAATCAACAATCACCGTAAAGACTTGCAAATCAGAGTATTCTTCTTTACGGTTAATATATTCCTTTTTTTCGTTGTATGCATCTAAATATTCCTTCTTAGCAGCGTATTCTTCCTCCAATTTGCCGTATTCAATCGATTTTTCAAGAATTCCCAACTCAAAGACATTTTGAATCCGCACTTCCTTAGCAAGGGATTCTTCAATATAATTGGAAACGATAAACGTGATCAGGAACCCCAGTAACACCATTGCCGAGACATTGACGATAATATTCAACACAAACAATTTTGATCGGATTTTCAACCCTTGTCACTCACCTTGTAACCAAACCCCCATACCGTTTCAATCTTGCATTGGGCATCTGCCAGTAATAACTTTTTACGCAATCGTTTGATCAGATGATCCACCTGACGATTGTCTCCCATATAATCATAGCCCCAAATGGTTTGGATGATTTGCTCTCTTGAAAAGGCCCTGTTTTTGTTGGTGATAAAAAGATGCAGCAATTCGTATTCTTTGTTGGAAGTATTTAGTATTTGAGAATTGACGGAGACTTCCCGGCTGTCCGAGTTAATGGTCACGTCCAGACAACAGATCTGGGAATCAGAGGTTTGTTGTTTGCTGTTGACTCGTCTGAGTATATTCCTGACTTTCAGCGAAATCTCTCGAAGACTGAAAGGTTTAGAAATATAATCGTCACTCCCCAACTCAAGTCCCAACACCCGATCGATCTCCTCATCTTTAGCCGATATCATCAGGATAGGCACGTCAGAGAACGCCCTGATCTCCCGACATAGTTCATAACCGGACAACCCGGGCATCATGATATCCGTGATGATCAAATCGCAAGGTGTTTTCTTAAAGCGCTCAAGCAAATCAATTCCATTATAAAAGACTTCCACGGCATACCCCATGCTCTCCAGCTGGGCTTTCAAAATATCGCATATTTTTTTGTCGTCATCGGCAATACAGATGCTGTCTTCCTTTAATTGTGAGATCGCTACCCCCTCCATTAATGGTTAACTGATTATATCATCCGTTAATAACCATACTTTTTCATCATATCAGGGAAATTTGCGATTTTTGTGGAAAAAATGTGGCAGAAATATGTAAGAGAGGCGCTATAATATCTCCCCAAATTTATTCTTGAACGGAGATGAGACAATGAAAACACGCTTTTCAGAAATCCCCGAATTGAATGAGATCACAAGGTTCGAAGAGATTACAGCCGGTTGGTCTTTTGATGAGAAATATTATATTGAACAATCAAATGGAGAAACCTTTCTTCTCAGACTGACGCCGGCTGACAAGGTTGAGAGAAAACAAACTGAGCGGGAGATTGTGACACTTTTTAACCAATTTGATTTTCAGATGTCCAAAGTTGTCGGTAGCGGTCTTCTTGGAGACAAATCCTATATTCTTTATACATGGGTTGAAGGCTGCGATTTGAGAGATGTCATCGTCTCACTTCCTGAAGAAGAACAATTTTCTCTGGGAGTTGAAGCCGGAAAGATACTCAACGCTATGCATACGATTCCCGTACAGGAGAAACACAACCCAAAAACAAACAAGCTCCCGAAAAAGATACAACAGCTCAGGCAATACGAGGAATCCAACTTAAGAATTGATGCTGACGATGCGGTTATTGACTATGTAAAGGATAATTTTGACTTATTCTGGTCACATCCTCCAACATATCGTCATGGCGATTTTCACACAGGTAATATGCTCTATACTTCTGAGGGAAAAATTGGTGTGATTGATTTCCAGAGAAGCGTCTGCGGAGATCGTTATGAAGATTTTTACAAGCTTCAAATGTTCGATGTACCATTGTCCATTCCCTTTTCAATCGGTTATCTCAAGGGATAATTCAACGGCGAACCCGAAGAGGAATTCTGGCGGAGCAATGCCGCTTATGTGGCACACGCTTCACTGTATTCAATCATTTGGGCACAACCGTTTGGAGAAGCAGATATGTTGGATATTAAGAAAGGAGCCTTCAGAAACCTTGAAGACTTTGCTGACTTCAGAAGGACTATCCTGAAGTGGTACCGAGAACATTCCGAAAAAGGGGCGTTTTACATTTTTCAAATACCTCCGTCCCCCTGTTGTTATTTGCCCACCCTTATGGGTCCACCTCACTCCGTCCCTTTTATTCTTTATCAAAACTCTTTTCAATATCACTGATATTTCAAAAAATGATATAATATAATTGATGGTAAAAAGAAGGTGATAAAATGTATAATAAAAAAATTATCCCGGTTTCAGAAGATGGTAAGATTACTATTCCGAGTAGTTTTTATCAGAAGTTGAATCTTGATAAGTCAAAAAAGATAGAATGTGTTTATTATAAAAATACGATTATCTTGAAACCTTTAAAAAAAGCAACGGATAGCTTTTCTGTGGAAATTCTGAAGGATCTTATTTCTGAAGGTTACTCCGGAAATCAATTGATAGAAAAATTTCAGGAGAGAACAGAGGAGATAAAAAATTCAATAGATCATTTGATTGACGAAGCGGAGAAAATAGCATCAGGTGAGATTGAAGGTTATTCTTTAGAAGATGTATTCAGGGAATAGTTATCATGTATGAAGTCAAGTTTACGACAGCGGCTAAAAAATATTTCAAAAAAATAGTTGACAGGAAACTTAAAAAGGCTTTTAAAGATACTATACAAAGCTTATCAGTGAATCCATATTGCGGTGTTAAAAAGTTAGGGGATTTGAAAGATTTTTACGGATGTGATGTGTATTATTCCGGTACAAATTATGAAATTACCTATTTAATTTATGAAACGCCAGACCAAAAAATCATTATCGTACTTGCAGGGTCAAGAGAAAATTTTTATGAACAATTAAAAAGATATATAAAATGATAGCATAATCAAGGGCTTAGTTCAGCTACAAAGAACTGCAGGTGCTGTATCAACCCCTCAAAGAACTTGACAAACCCCTCCATGTCCTTTCCCTTAATTCTCTGGAGTGACACCAATAATTTGGATATAAGCATAGGGCTTATTTTTCATATGTTTTTTTCTAATACCATCAATAGGACTGAGTGCACTAACTAGGGCCTGCTGAAAAACGAATCGAGTAGGGTAATGTCCGAGGATACCCCCGGACATTATCCCTCTCACAGAACCGTACGTACGGGCCTCGTATACGGCTCCTGGTAGATACTATCACTCATAATACTGTGGCAGAGTCCCGGTTT
>JAYEGQ010000115.1:0-16825 GCA_034659095.1 Thermotogota bacterium | reverse complement strand
CAAGATGGGGGACAGGCCCAGCGATACGAAAATCGCTGCTCCTGTCCCCACTCTGTAAACTGTTGTATAATAGGGTCTGCTGAATAACTCAGAGCTCTTACTAATAAAACTTTACAGAGCATTTTTGCCGGTTTAGTTGCAAGGTTTTTTTAGGAAATAGGCGAAAAACCTTACAGTGGGCTTTGAAAAACAGGCCTTGAAGTTTTTGGGAAGCAAAACTTCACATTTGACTATAGGCGGGAAATTCCCCCCCCGCCGCAAGCGGCCCTCCCCCCCAAGTATTCCTGTGGGGGGTAAAGTATGCAATCGCAAAAAAAACATAGGAAAAACAACCTGCTGGTTATTGCTACTCACCGGATCCATCTTCTGGGCGGTGTTGGTTCCCGTTTATACTAAACCGGGTTCAGACAACTCCTGGTTGTTTTCTCCATCCAACATCTGGACACATACGATAGTTCCCATAACAGGTGTGATTTTATTATTTTTTACCAAATCAATTCCACAGAAACCCGAAAAAATCAAACTATCTTTGTACTTCTTCTTATATCCTGTTTTATACTCAATTTTGGGTATTTCTTTAGCCCTTGACGGCAAATACATGTACCCCATGTTTAACCCGGTCATGCTCGGCAGTTGGTTTTTTGTGGGGTTAAGTCTGGTAGTCATTATGGCGATCTTTACAGGGGTTTATTATCTCCTATTAAGGATTGCTGCCAAAAGAAATTAGGATATCATTGACAGGTTTAAATACGTCTTCTGAATGCTGGTCCATTGATTGTAATAGCCATCCGAGCAACTGACATAAATTGGATTCATAAGAATTCCCATTTGATCCATGATTTCTAATTCTCGATCAGACTGAGGAAAGGTAATGGCTGATAAACGGCTGCCGTAAACAGCTCCGGAATCAATATCGATTTGTATGATTTTGTTAGACTTTTTGTTGATTGTAAAACAAACACCCGTTTGCATATCACCTTTTTTATCTGTAAAATAATCCACGTATTTTGTTGCAGGCTTCTGCATTCTTGGCATCTTTTGATTCTTTGTGTAAATCATTCTTTCTTTTTTGATATATTCATCTACAACGATGGTTGGCGTGTGCCCGTGAATCAAAGTAGCTTCTTCAAAAGGTTCGATCAGAAAATCCCGATTCCACAAGTTCATTTTCTCAGGGGGTATATCATATTGTGCGCTTAGCTCATCAAATGCTTCATAAGAGCCACAGTCGATAAGGTCCTGGATGGGAATCCTTTGATTGGGAACGGAGTGGGAAAAGAGAAGTTTATATCGTTTTCCGAATATCTCCAGCTCCCTCATTAGCGCAAATTTCAATGATTCAAAAAACACTCTATACTTATGATCCAAAACGAATGAACTGGGTCCATTTTTCATTTCTGAATAAATACTAAACCCTTGTCTTTGTCCAGCTGAAGCTGTGGGATCCAACTCTTGTAAAGTCAATAATCCCCCATTGTTTTTTCGAAGCCATGCTTCTCCTACGCTTTGATAATGATTCGATCCCTTATAATAAACCAGCAGCATATGCTCGTGATTTCCCATGAGAAAGGTCTTTTTAGCGTTTAAATCTATGAGAAAATCAAGAACTTCCTTTGTTGAAGGCCCCCTGTCGATGTAATCACCGATAAAGATGTATTCAATATCTTCAACTTCGCTTCGATAACCTTCAATGGTTCTTATTAGGGCTTTTAACGGGTCAAAACACCCGTGTATATCGCCAATGGCTACGATCATTATTTCCTCCCAAAAGAAATTTCATCCTTTTAAAACTATTCTAAATGATGGACTCTAAACAAGTCCTTCATCAATTATTATAACATTTAGATCATTCCCCATTTTTTTGATGCTATAATTGGAAAGTTATCTTTAAGGAGGAAAAGAAGTGGTTTTTTATGAGGATTTCCCCTCCAATCCTTCACAAATCTGCGCCAGGATCAACGGGAAAACTTCAAGGGAATCACCGGCAGATGCTGTCCTTGTTTCCTGGAATACGCAAATCGACCGATCCATCATTGAACAATGTCCTTCGATTCGCTACATTGGAATGTGTTGCAGCCTTTTCGATGAAAAGAGTGCAAACGTGGATATTCAAGCAGCTCGTGAAAATGGAATTCAAGTCCTTGGGATTTACGATTATGGGGATTAATACTAACAGTACCAATAACTATTCCATCACTTTCAGCAAGAAAAAAAACTGTAAGCGAATCCGCTTTCAATGAATCTTGAGCCTTTTCAATCTTATCAGTGATTTCTTCATTAATTTCTTCCGGCAAACACTCTGCACCTTCCTTTAACAGCGTGTGTGTTATCACTTCATCAAAAAAAGCATTTATTTTTTCATATCATTTGCATTAACAGGTCTGATTTTCAATTCCAAACTGATTATCGTACTATATATGTCTGATATATCCTGATTAAATCCATGATGGCTTGTTCAAATTGGTCGTACTCTTTCTTTATCGTCTCAATATCCTTTTGCTTAGAGGCCTTTTCGATGACTTTGCGATGTTCTAAAACCACTTCAGTTCCTAAATAATCTAATGAAGACTTCATATAATGAATCCCTTCGTAAATCTGGTCAAAATTGTTATGGAGGATACCTTCTTGTATCTTTTTCAGTGTAGGTGGCACTTCATTCAAGAACTCACGAATGATTAGGGTTGATGTTTTTTCATCTATATCCGCCTGCATCAGTTTTTGCTTGATTTCTTCCGGAATTTCGTTTGTTGCTTTTTCTCCTCCTTCAGATAGAAGCGTTTGAATTGTGTTGATCAGTTGTTTTTTCGAAATGGGTTTACTCAACACATCTTTGAATCCGGCAGTTTTTAGTGTGGCAGCTGTTTCTGAAATATCCATGCCAGTCAGGGCAACAAACAAGGTATCTTTGGCAATTTCCATATGTCTGATTTTTTCAACAATTTGGGTTCCCGTCATCCCAGGCATATTAATATCCATAATGACAAGATCGTACTTATTTTTCTGGAGGTCATTAAACGCCTGCAAGCCATCAGAGGCTTTGTGGATTTTTCTAAATCCCATATCAGATAAATAAATCTTTAAAACCTCCAGATTTATTTTACTATCATCCGCAATCAACAGACACATCTCCTGAAGTACCCCAATCGGCAATTCGAATTGTCTTGCTTGAGTTTTTTTGTAGGGTATAGACACACTGAACGTACTGCCCTTTCCCTTTTCACTGGACAAACTCAGGTTGCCGTCAAATGTTTTCACCAATTTTTTGACGATAGACAAACCAAGTCCCGTTCCTACAACAAAACGGCTGTTCTCAAGCTGAGAATAAGGATCAAATATCTGCTCATGCAGGTGTTCTTCTATACCGGTACCGGTATCCATCACATCAAATACAAGTCGCTTTTCATCTGCTTTGACCCGAAGCGTTACTTTTCCTTTCTCGGTAAATTTTACGGCATTAGACAAAAGGTTGTTCAAAATTTGACTTAGCCGTAATCGATCATTTTTAATGTATTCAGGACAATTTTCATCTTGGTCAATTTCCCATTCTATTCCTTTTTGTTTTGCCAGTATAGAATAGGTATGATCAAATTCAGCTAATAGTTGTTTTAGCGAAAATGAAGAAGGATGAAGGACCAATTTTCCCGCTTCAATCTTTGCTGTATCCAATATATCGTTTAATATTTCCTGAAGATTCAACGAACAATTCTTGATCGTATGAATGTCTTTTTCAGTCTCTTTATCCAAGTCTTTAGAAAGGAGTTTATCCGTCATCCCCATAATACCCATCAGTGGATTTCTGATCTCATGACTGGTCTGTGCCACCACTTCGGATTTCATCTGTGCCAATTTAATCGCTTCGTTTTTTTGAATCTCCAATTCATCATTTTTCTTTTCCATCCAAAGATTCTCTCTAACTAATTCTTTGAAATGAACGATAAGGATCAAACCAAAACCAATACTACCGTATAGCAAGCCGATATCTGACAAATTAGGGCCTATGATTCTCAATAAATGCCAGGTAACCAGATAATGGATAAAAGTCAGGCATAAGAAGAAAATGGGGGCAATGAGCCATCCTTTGTCCTTTGGATTGACTATCAGCAGTGTTGCGGCTGTTAATATGGTGATAATGTTCAAAAAGGTAGAATTTGCCATCCAGTTGGAAAAGGCATGGATATTCGGTTGTAAAAAACCAAATATAACCACAAAGGCCGTCGCTATGAAAAGGAGCTTTGATATCTTCAATTTGTTCGTGGTGTAAATTTCCATAGCCGCTAGTAAAAACCAGGTGGCAAAAAATCCTGATCCAGATGCTATTTTTCTCATCAAAAGAAGCGCTTGAAGACTGCCGGTTGTGATTCGATACCGTTGTTCAAAAGTATAGATACCGGATAAAAACATGCAAAGTCCCAGATAAAGAAAGAGTTTTCTCGTTTTTGAATAAGAAAAACCCAACACAATCAAAATAACCCCAAGTAACACCGCTGCCCCGATTGAAATAAAAGGAATATAGGTTCTAAAGAGGTTTTCAATATACACCTTGATATAGGTATCCGGATAATCAGTAAGTATAGGCGGTTGATCGATTCCATAAGTGAAAAGGGCGTAAATTTCTATGGTCAAGATATTTCCGCTTTTTTTGAGGATATTTGGGTCAAGGGTTAACACCTGAACGTGATTCCACACATTTGGAGTTTTGTTTTCAGGGTCTCCCACCTGACCAATAAGTGAATCATTCAAATAGACCTTGTACCCACTTGAAGAAATAAAGGGTAGAACGAGAAATTTATAATTCCCAACAAAATTTTTGGAAAATCTGGCGTAAAAAGGTTTCCCGTTAAATTCATGATAGGGTATAGTGACAACCTGTTCCTCACACTCTTGAAGAAAGCCTTCACACTGCTGGCTTATCTCCAATTGCCATTGTCCGTTAAGTTGTTCACCGGGAACATTGCTTGCCCAATCTTGGATAAAATAAAGAGTTAAAAATAAACCTATTGCAATTGTAATTCCTATAAATACCGTCTTATATTTCATAGATTGTTATATCCCTTTCTCGGAATCATCGATTCATCTCCTCGATTTCAAAACAATGTACCATTTCCCATTATTATACACCTTGTTTTTTTTAAAAGAATGATACACAAATGAGAGCAGAAGAGGCCCTGACCCTTTACAAAGAACAAAGCCGAGTCGAAAGAGGCTTCCGGTTTCTCAAAGACACTACCTTTCGAGTCAGTGAGATCCTGCTCAAAAAAACACAGCGGAATGTGAGTTATCAGTGAGGGCTCTGGGTTTTCAGTAGACCCTAATTAGTCATTGTTTTGTGATTCTTGTTTTCGTTTACTTTCGTTTATCTTTCGCATCGAAGCTTCGTTTATTTACGATTCGACGAGAAAAAATAAGAAATGAAAAGGATTTATAAGCTGATGATTGTTAAATGTCTCATATGAGTTCAAATCAGCGCTAATCAGAATTGCTTCTATAACTTTAACGTGATAATATTTTAACAAGGAGATGAGTTATGCTTACAGAAGAACGATTGGATAAGATCTTGAATTTATTGAATAAACAGGGAAGAGTAAAATCAAAATATCTTTCTGAAATGCTTTCCGTTTCCGAAGTCACTGTCAGAAGCGATTTAAACACATTAGAGCAAAAAGGTCTGCTGACAAGAGTTCATGGTGGTGCTGTCAGCATAAAAAAAGGTTTTTACTCACCTCATCAAAGGAATTATTATCCCAATTTCAGGCAAAACATACCGGAAAGGCCTAAAGTATTCGATCCTTATTTTCAAGATCAGGTTGCTTTAGACAAGGAAGAAAAGAAAGAGATAGCCAAAAAGGCGGTATCAATCATCGATAAGAATGACATTATCTTTGTCGACTCCGGTAGTTCAACACTATTTTTTATTGAGGAATTGGTTAAAAACCCACCTCTTAACACGACGGTTGTGACACATTCCATTTATATTATCAACGAAATCATTCAATACAATAACATCAATTTATTAGTTTTGGGAGGATATTTCCACAGGGATTCCTTAAATTTTCTTGATCTGGAGGTCTCACCTTTAATCGAAAAATATAATGTGAATAAAATATTCCTGGGTGTCAGCGGATTGGATGAAAAGGGGATTTATTCTTCAAATTTGATGGAAGCAAAAATAAAGCACGATATTTGTAATTTAGAGGCTGATTTGTATATTCTGGCCAGCACTTCCAAGCTGTTTAAAAAATCATTAAAAAAGATCATAGCTTGGAGCGGTGATGAAACGTTGATCATTTCCGAAAAATCGGAAAAATATAAGAATAAACTTGAAAATTTGGGAAAAAATCAGAAAGTCAAATTACTTTAAAAATCCCTAAAGGGAATGGAGGAGGTAAATTATGAAAAAAGTACTTTTAGCAGTTATTGTGTTACTTTGTGTTTCAGTTGTATTTTCCGCAACAGTAGAAATTGATATGTGGTTCCATTCAGGAAGAGGTGACGAGAGAAATGTCATTCAGGATCAAGTCAAACGATTTAATGAGATGCAGGATCTCGTCCATGTCAATGCCGTTGTATTACCTGAAGGCTCTTACAATGAACAGGTTCAGGCAGCGGCACTGGCAAATGATCTCCCCGACTTGTTGGACCTTGATGGCCCTTATATGACAAATTATGCATGGGCACGTTTTTTGAGGCCATTAGATGATTACATGTCCGATGAACTGAGAAATGATCTCTTATCCTCAATCATCAAGCAAGGAACCTATCAGGGACAACTGTATGCCCTTGGAACATTTGATTCCGGATTGGCCATATGGGCGAATAGAAATTATCTGGAAGAAGTCGGGGCAAGAATTCCCACATCGGTAGAAGATGCCTGGACAAAGGAAGAGTTTATGACGATCCTTGCTGATCTCAAGGCGCTTCCCGAAATTGATTATCCCCTTGATCTCATGTTTGCTAACGGTCCCGGGGAATGGTGGGCCTATGGTTTTTCACCAATTTTCCAGGCATTTGGCGCTGATTTGATTAACAGGGACGATTTCATGTCTGCCGACGGTGCATTAAATGGTCCGGAGGCTGTAGAAGCAGCTGAATGGTTCCAGAGTCTGATTCAAGATGGTTACGTCAACCTTAGTCCTGCTAATGATGCAGCAGTCCTTGAGGGTAGAGCTGCCATGGCATGGGTTGGTCATTGGTATTACAACGCCATGAAAGACGAATTGGGAGATGATGCTGTACTAATTCCAATGCCAAAACTTGGCGATCCTGATAGCTTATACGGTGGTCAGGCAACCGGTATGGGATCATGGTGTTGGGGTATTACAAACTCTTCCGAAAATCCTTATGCTACCTGGTTATTCTTGAGATTCATTATGCGCCCTGAAGAAATCGTTAATATGACGGATGCAAATGGGGCAGTTCCTGCCAGAAAATCAGCTTCATTGCTCTCAGAAGCCTATAAAGAAGGTGGTCCGTTGAGTTTATATGTTGAACAAGCAGGGAAAATTGCCGTTGAAAGGCCTGTAACTCCCGCTTATCCGATACTTAGTCTTGAATTCACCAAAGCACTTCAGGATATAACAAATGGCGGAGATATTCAAGATTCTCTTGATAGAGCCGTGGAAGAAATCGATTGGGATATTGAAGACAACGCCGGCTATCCAATGGACTAATAAAGTTTTAACGCGGGTTCTTCGGAACCCGCTTATCTCGAGGGGGTAAATCATGGTAACGGCATTGGTAAAAAAAAGAAGAAAAGCGTTATTTGTTTTTATTTTACCCGGTTTGATTTTATTAACCATCTTTATTATTCTCCCGTTTTTTATGTCTTTTGGTTTATCTTTTACCAATCAGAGGATTTTAAGCCGAATACCAACAAAATTCATTGGTTTAAGAAACTATGAACGCCTATTTCGGGATGATCTTTTCTTTACAGGCTTAAAGAATAATATGGTCTTTGCCTTAATTGTTGTTCCTTTGCAAACAATGCTTGCTTTGGGAATGGCCATGGTGGTTAATAAAAATCTAAAAGGGGTAAAAATCTTCAGAACCGCCTATTTCATGCCCACCGTCACAACAATGGTGGTTGTATCAGTGGTTTGGTCATTCATGTATAACCCCCAGGGAATCATCAATAATTTTATGCAATCAATCACATTTGGGCAATGGGAAACAATTGATTTTTTGAAAAATTCGAAATGGGCATTTCCCTCGATCATGTTGATGTCTATCTGGCAAGGTGCCGGTTTTCAAATGCTGATCTTCCTTGCAGGATTGCAGGAAATACCGAAAATGCTCTATGAGGCCGCTATTATTGATGGGGCAAATAAATGGAAACAGTTTTTGCATATTACTTTACCTCAATTGAGAAATACAACCGCCTTTGTCTTAATCTCCACAACAATTTTGTCTTTGAAATTGTTTGATCAGATAAAAGTCATGACCAACGGCGGGCCCAGTAATTCAACCTATACAGTAATATTGCATTTGTATAATTCAGGTTTTACAAAACAAAAAGTGGGATATGCATCTGCAATGACGGTTGTGTTCTTCCTCATCGTTCTGGCAATATCCATTCTACAAAGATCGGTACTGAAAGAACAAAGGGAGGTATAGGGTATGACAACTCAAAGAAGCTTTAAAAGAGTTAAGATCATTGATAAAACGGTTGGGTACATATTACTCATATTACTGGCTCTTTTTTTCCTTTTCCCACTCATCTATATGATCACCACCTCCCTTAATTCCGATGAACGCGATATTGTCAGCAAAATGGGTTCTATTGAAGCATTTATACCTACTGAAGTTTCATTGAAGAATTATTTTGGCGATCCCAATGCGGAGGATCCTAACCTCACGACCAACAAAGGGGTTACGGGAAGAATGAATTTTGGACGTTTCATGTTCAATTCTGTTTTCATCGTAACGTGTACCGTTCTTGGCGGATTATTAATCAACAGCATGCTCGCTTTTGGTTTGGCAAGATTCAATTTTAAAGGTCGGGTTTTTTTTGTCTCGCTGATTGTGGCACTGATGATTATTCCCTTTGAAGCAATTGCCATCCCATTGCTTTGGTTAGTCAACAGTTTGGGTTGGATGGATTCTTATCAGGTTCAAATCATTCCGTTTATGGCAAATCCATTTTACATCTTTTTGTTTTACCAGTTCTTTATTCAATTTCCAAAGGCACTTGAAGAAGCCGCATTAATTGATGGGGCCGGTTGGTTTAAGATTTATTGGAAAGTCGCATTACCCCTTTCGAAACCGATTATGTCAAGTGTAGCCATTTTACATTTTTTAATGCAATGGGGATTTTTCCTATGGCCGCTTATGGTCACAAGAGGAGAAGAGTTCAGACCGCTTCCAGTGGCGATGCAGCAATTCTTCGGACAGTATCCAAGAGATTGGGGAGATATCATGGCATTTACCAGTATGATGACAATCCCGGTACTGATACTGTTCATCATTTTACAGGGACAATTTGTTAACAGTGCTAAAAGTAGTGGTATCAAATAAACCAATGACAAAGGACGGATAGTTATGACCTACTCACTCAAACCTAAATACCATTTTTTCCCGATTACCGGCTGGCTCAACGATCCCAATGGATTGATTCAATATCAGGGAAAATATCATTTGTTCTATCAGTTTAATCCTTCTAATCCGGAATGGGGGCCTATGCACTGGGGACATGCCGTCAGCACCGATTTATTTAACTGGCAGCATTTACCGGTTGCCCTTTATCCTGAAGAGACTTTTGAAGAAAATGATATGAGCGGTATCTTTTCAGGTTCCGCTATTGAAAAAGATGATCTTTTGTATTTGATGTACACGCAGTTTTTTGATCCTAAATGTTTTGAAAACCATCCTAAAGAGCAGCAGTGTATTGCGTATAGCACCAATGGTATTGATTTCGAAAAGTTCAAAGATAATCCGGTTATACAAGCTCCCCCAACCCCTTCGTTCCACGACTATCGTGACCCTAAGGTGTGGAAAGGAAAAGACAATCATTATCATTGTGTTTTAGGGACAGGTGAAAATGGCATCCCAAAGGTTATACGTTATTCATCCCCAGATTTGATTAATTGGCAATATGAAGGAACTTTGATTGAATTAGATCCCAAAGAATTCGGCCCGATTATAGAATGTCCGGATTTTTTTCAATTGGAAGACAGATGGGTATTAATTTTTTCAGCAGGTTTTTTGACGGAAGGCGCACGAAAAAATTACTATATTATTGGAGATTTTTTGAATAATCATTTTCATCCCGCCTTTTTTGGGGAGCTTGACATCGGAAACGACCTTTATGCTGCACAGACTTTTTTAGATGATCAAAAAAGGAGAATTCTCATTGGCTGGGTACATACACCGGAACGCTACAACTATACCCAGGAGGAAGGCTGGGCAGGAATCATGAGCCTTCCAAGAGAATTAAAATTGAATAAAGATGGTTTAGTTCAGAAACCCGTTCTGGAGATTGAACAGTTTTATCATCAAGAAAATCATTTGGAATGTAAAAACGAAGTCGTGAATATCAGTCCATTTTCTAATTGCTTCGTTCTAAAAATAAAGAATATCAAGCATTCCTGTTCCATCCAACTTGAAAATAATACAGATATCCTTGAATTTAAAATCTCTGAAAACAATCTGACATTAGAAGAAAAACGTAACAGAAAAAATGAATACAAAGATTTTTATGAAATGGATTTTCCCATCGAATCTTTGCAAATTTTTATTGATCATTCTTCCTGTGAAGTATTTATTAACAATGGAAAAGCTATATGCACTTGGAGGATTTATCCGGTAGATAATTATTCTTCTTTGATTGTAGATAATCTATCCAAAGATGATTTGATCATCAATACTATCAATTGCACATTATAAATCTCCTTGAAAACAGTAAGGGGACAGGTGTGATGATTAGGAATTTGTTCCTAAAAAAAGTGAAGTTTTTCCGTAGGAAAATACTTCTATGTCAATGACTTTTTTGACCATGTATCTAGCGGCCCTGTCCCCCCTGGTGTGCTTTATTTGTTTTTAAATCAACTCTTCCGTTTCCACAAAATCCTCTTCAAACTGGCTTTTGTAAAGTTCCGCGTAAAAACCGTCTCTTTCCAATAACTCTTGATGATTGCCCTGTTCAACAATATCCCCTTCGTTCATTACAAGTATTAAGTCAGCATCTCGAATAGTGGACAAGCGATGGGCAATGACAAAGCTGGTTCTATTTTTCATCAGGTTGGTCATGGCTTTTTGTATTTGTACTTCTGTTCTCGTATCCACGGAACTGGTTGCTTCATCCAAGATCAGTACTTTAGGATCGGCCAGTATCGCACGGGCAATGGTGATTAACTGCTTTTGGCCCTGTGAAACGTTGGTGGTCTCTTCATTCAACATGAGGCTATAACCATCAGGGAGCATAAGTACGAACGCATCCACATGAGCAGCTTTTGCGGCTGCCATAACTTCTTCGTCCGTGGCATCAAGGCGTCCATATTTGATATTATCCCAGATTGTTCCATTATAGAGCCATGTGTCCTGCAGGACCATCCCGAAGTTTTCTCTCAAATCATACCGGGAAAAGTCTTTGATATTGTGTCCATCCAGAAGAATTTCCCCTGAATTGACATCGTAAAATCGCATGAGCAGTTTTACCATGGTGGTTTTCCCCGCACCGGTCGGTCCCACTATTGCGATATTGTGACCTTTGTTGACTTTACAGGAAAAATCTTTGATGATGATTTTTTCGGGATCATAGCCAAATTGAACATGTTTGAACTCCACATTTCCGTTATGTTCAACGTTTTTCACCGGATTTGGCGTTTCGGCAATCTCTTCGTCTTCTTCGAGAAATTCAAACACCCTTTCGGCAGCTGCTGCCGTTTGCTGGAAGATGTTCATGATATTGGCAATTTGGGCCACAGGCTGAGTGAATTGTCTGACATATTGGATGAACGCCTGAATATCTCCCACGGTGATGATTCTTTTCACGGCAAACCACCCGCCAAGAATACTGATAAGCACATATCCGATATTTCCAACAAACATCATAATGGGCATCATCATACCGGACAAGAATTGAGATTTCCACGCTGAATCATAAAGCACATCGTTAATCCCGTTGAACTTCTTGATACTGTCTTCTTCCCCGTTGAAGGCCTTGACTACCACATGACCTCCGTACATCTCTTCCACATGACCGTTCACATGCCCCAGATAATCCTGTTGCTTTTTAAAGTATTTCTGGGATTGTTTAACGACCAAAGCGATGAGGGATGCAGAAAGGGGCAGGATCAACAACGCAACTAAAGTCATTTGCCAGCTGATGGAAAACATCATAAATATAACCCCGATAACAGTCGTCAGGGATGTGATCATCTGCGTCAAACTTTGATTTAATGTTCGACTAATGGTATCCACGTCATTGGTCACCCGGGACAGCACTTCCCCCTGGGATGTTTTATCAAAGTATTTTAGCGGCAGGTTGTTTATTTTCAAAGAAATCTGCTCTCTTAATCGGTATGTAATCTTAGCCGAAACACCGGACATGATCCACCCCTGTGTATAGGCTAACAGTGTACTGCTCACATACAGCCCCAGGAGAAAGAGGATGGTTTGTTTGATGGAATCAAAGTTAATCCCTTCTCCCGTTCCCCTAATTTTATTCATCAACCCTTCAAACAGTTCAGTGGTAATGTTTCCTAAAACTTTCGGTCCGAGAATCATAAAAAAGGCACTTAAAGCTGCAAAGATAAAGACGATGATAATTCGCACTTTGTACTGGCTCAATTCCTTCACCAGTTTTCGCAGTGTGGCCTTAAAGTTTTTTGGTTTTTCCTCTCCGGTCATTATTCCTGGACCGCCACCGGGTCCACCGTGTCTTGGGGGTTGTCTTCTTGTTTTAGGATTATCTTGAGTCATGACAATTCCTCCTCTGAGAGCTGGGACCTTGCAATTTCCTGATACGTTTGACAGCTTTTCATCAGTTCATCATGCCTGCCCTTGCCTACCAACTTCCCTTCATCCAGAACCAGGATTTGCTCGGCATTTTTGATAGTGGCGATTCTCTGACCCACAATGATCAGCGTGCTGTCTCCTGTTTCCTGTTTGAGTTTTCGCCTCAATGCGGCATCGGTTTTAAAGTCAAGAGCTGAAAAACTGTCGTCGAAGAGGAATATCTCTGGTCTTTTCAGCAGCGCCCTGGCAATGGATAACCGTTGCTTTTGTCCACCAGACACGTTGATTCCACCCTGGGAGATGGGTGTTTGATACTTTTCTTCCTTTGTTTCTATAAATTCAGTAGCCTGAGCTATTTCAGCCGCTTTCTTTATTTCTTCCAATGTTGCATCATCATCAGCGTATTTCAGGTTGGATTCAATCGTTCCGCTGAAAAGCACTCCTTTTTGGGGGACATACCCAATATGATCTCGTAAATCATGTTGTTTAACCGCTCGAATATCAACCCCATCCAACAGGACTTGGCCATCACAAACATCGTAAAATCGGGGGATCATGTTTAGTAACGTGGATTTACCGGACCCCGTTGACCCGATAATCGCTGTGGTCTCCCCGGGTTTTGCTGTAAAACTGATATGATTTAGAATATTTTCCTCCGCTCCCGGAAAACGATAGCAAACATTTCTGAACTCCACCTCTCCTTTGAAATCCTTTGGGAATTGCTTGGGATTATCAGGATCGGTTATTTCAGGATCGACTTTCAAGACTTCGTGAACTCGATTGGCCGAAACAGATGCCCTTGGGATGAAGATAAAAATCATCGTTAACATGAGGAATGAGATGATAATCTGCATGGCATATTGAATATAGGCCATCATATCCCCCACCTGCAGGGAAGACTCAGCGATCTGTTTTGCACCCACCCAAACGATTAAAAGAACGATGCCGTTCATCACCAGCATCATAATCGGCATCATAGAGACCATGACCCGATTGACGAAAAGGTTGGTCTTTGTTACATCTTCATTGGCTTCACGGAATCGCTTTTCTTCGAATTTTTGAGTGTTAAAGGCCCGAACCACCATGAGACCGGATAAATTTTCTCTGGTAACCAGATTCAAACGATCGATCAGCTTTTGTATTTTTTTAAACTTGGGTAAGGCGATAGCAAAAACGATACCGATCATTCCCAGAAGAATAATCACAGCCAACCCGATAATCCAAGACATGGACACACTCTTTTCAAGGGCTCGGATAACACCGCCAACACCCATGATTGGCGCATAGAAGACCATTCTTATAATCATCACAATCACCAACTGAATCTGGGTGATATCGTTGGTTGTTCGGGTTATGAGAGAAGCAGTAGAAAATTTAGCGAATTCCACGTTTGAAAAATTCTCAATCTTGGTAAACACATCTTTTCTCAGGTTTCTGGCAACCGCTGCAGCAATCTTGGAGGCGATAAAGGCCACCAGAATCGTTGCTGCAGTACTTAATAACGCCATTAACACCATCATTAACCCGGTTCTGAACACATAACGACTTTGTATTCTATCAGTATCCATTCCCAGTTTTTGATATTCTTCTTTTACAACTAGCACTGATGACTGCTTGATCATACTCTCTCCCAAGACGTCCACCATTTTATCCATTTCAGTAAGCATTTGAAGCCGCACACTTTCTGGAATCAACTGCATCATCTTGAATGGATCGGCACCTTCGGGAATGGTGAATCCACTGGGAGGAGCAAAGTTTTCATTGCCCAGAGCTCCACCGCTTTTAATACCGGAATAAGCCATTAAAGCCTTCCCAAAAGTGAGTTTTAGTTCTTCATTTTTTCCAATGTCATCATTTACAAGCACATATACCGGTTCTGTTTCCAAGGCCGGATAGCTTTTAAGATAGTCCTGATAGTTAGATGAATCCTTTGTGATCAGTTCATAATATCCAAGAATCGCTTCCTTATTCTCGCGACTCATAAAAAGAGAGACATGATCAAAGGTTTCCTGACTGATCGCTTGCGGAAGCGCATCCTCAATCCCGGCTTGTTGAATCCCCACATTGACAATTCTTGACATGTAATCCGGAAGCGCCAACTCTGACAAAGCCTGTACAAAGAGCAAAGCAATCGCCACCAGAATAAAAACAGTATAGGGTTTTAAATATCCAATGAGTTTTAGCAAATTTTCTCCTTCTTTAACATTATTAATGTATTTGTTTCTTCAAATCCCGTTCTCAATCTTCAACCGTTTGTGCCTTTTCCAACAAACCTTTTAATTTCTCAAGGGATTTAGCAATGTCATCCAGTTCCTGTTCACTGCCCAAATCCATCACTTTATTTAAACGAGAACAGACAGCCTCAAAATGCCTCTTTAGTGGTTGACGATGTGATTTAGCCAGACTAATTATCACCACTCTTCGGTCCTCTTCACTTCTCTTCCTGTCAATGACACCTTTTTCCACAAGACGATCCACAATACCGGATACAGTGCTGTTTGACAAATCCAAACGCTTTGCAATATCACTGACTTTCATATCCCCGTACTCCATTAAGGTTCGAATGATTAACCCCTGAGACTCAGAGATGCCAAGTGCTTTAAATTCCTGATCAAGATGTTGCTTAATCAGCATCATAATCTTTTTCACAGTCATCATGATTTCAAGTATCTTGTTATCGATTGGCAAAAACAAACACACTCCTTTATTTCAAACCGAATAATTCGCAAAAAAATATTCCGAATACTATTATTTCGTATTCGGAATATATCTTATCGTATTTTTTTGTTTTTGTCAATAATTAGGGGCTGCCGAAAAACTAATAATACTCCGCTCTAGGGTGTGCCACCGAAAGTTGTAGTGAGGTTTTTCGCTAGATCCTTAAAGGGGACAGGTCCGATGATTAAGGAATTTGTCTCTCAAATTCTGTGTATCAGCGGCCCTGTCCCCTTGGCATAACCTCCTAAAACAAAGACAACTGCTCTTTTGTTTTTTTCTCTTCAAGCGTGTGCATATACGAAAACAGGGCATTTGTATCACAGATCATTCCTCTTTCTTTACATGTTGATTGTACCATTTGAAGAAGTTTATGGCTGTTTGGAGAGAGGATTTCGTAAGCATTTCCGTAGCGTTTGATGTATCGTTCTTTCAATCCCGGAAAATATTTGTCCAATTGTTGATAGTAATACTCTCTATCTCCATCTCGTAAGGTCAGACCCATGTTGAAACACAGGATGCCGTAAAAGTTGGCTTGGATGCAATAGTCCAACAAACCTTCGACATTTTCTTGAGTATCGTTAATAAAAGGCAATATAGGTGTCAACCAGACGATGGTGGGAATACCTTCTTCATGCATAATTTTTAAGACTTCCACACGTCTTTTTGTGGTACAGACATTGGGTTCCAAAATAGCACACAGGTTTTCATCGTAAGTAGTGAGTGTCATTTGAACCACACATTTGGCGTTTTTATTAATGCTTTTCAATAGGTCCAAATCCCTCAGAATCAGATCGGATTTTGTTTGAATAGCCAAACCAAACCCATAATGTTCAATGAGTTCCAGACATCTTCGAGTCAAGCCCCTCTGCTTTTCCTCGTGGATATACGGATCACTCATGGCACCTGTGGCAATCATGCGTTTTTTTCGTTTGCTTCTAAGAGCCTTTTCCAACAGTTGGGGAGCGTTCACTTTAACTTCCACATCTTCAAAATCGTGGTTCATTTGATAGCAGGTGCTTCTCGAATCACAGTAAATGCACCCATGGGTACAGCCTCGATAAAGATTCATACCATTTTTGGATGACAAGATTCCTTTTACATGCTTTTCGTGGATAATTCTCCCCCCCCCTCAGATGAAATATTTTAGCATGTTAAT
>JAYEGQ010000114.1:0-16849 GCA_034659095.1 Thermotogota bacterium | reverse complement strand
GCAGCCGTTCTTTCTGTAATGATCGGGCGTATGAGAATATCTCTCGTATGGAGTTTAATTGGCATTACCCAACACCTCCTCGATTTTTTTAATCGTTTCTTTTGTTATAATAACCTTTTGACAGTTAATGATGTCATAAACATTGAGCCCGTCTATATTAGTTTTTTGGGTTGTATTTCCTGGATTATCAGCAATAATTACCTTGGATTGCTTAATATTTTTTCCAGACATTTTTGTATTTTCATACTCTGAATTTTTGAAAGGTAATACGAATAATGTTTTACTATCATTTACTGATAACGCCTCCAAAACCTTTTTATACGACTTTGTTTTTATCTCTTTCATCTTAAACTCTTCGATGACTATGAGATTACCCTCTCTAAAACGCGTACTCAAGGCTGATTTCAACGCTAATCTTTTCATTTTTTTGGGAAGTTTTACTTTCCATTCTTTTGGCTTTGGTCCAAAAGCGACACCACCATGTCTCTGATGAGGTCCTTTAAGACTCCCTTGTCTTGCTCTACCTGTGTGCTTTTGTGGAAAGGGCTTTTTACCGGTACCTTTTACTTCTGCTCTGGTTTTAGTAGAAGCCGTTCCCTGTCTTCTGTTGGTGAGTTGCATATTGACATACCTGAACATGACATCTTGGTTTGGTTCGATATCAAATATATCGTTTCTCAATTCAACATCACCAGTACTCTGTCCATTTAGGTCGAGAACCTTAATTTTTGCCATTGTTTCCTCCTTTCAACGTAACCGATATGATTAGTATCAGTAAGATTTTACTGTATTGCTCAGGTAAACAACACTGTTTTTAGCACCTGGGATAGCGCCCTTTACCGCAAGCAAATTGTTTTCTTTGTCTATTCTGACTATTTCGAGATTCTGAATAGTAACTCTTTCGTTTCCATATTGTCCGGGCATTTTTTTACCAGGAAATACTCTGGCTGGATAAGAATGTTGTCCTGTACTACCCAATCCTCTGTGGAATTTGGACCCATGAGTTTTTTCTCCACCGCTAAAATTCCATCGTTTCATAACACCAGAAAAACCTTTACCCTTTGAGGTTCCAACAACATCTATTTTTGTTCCTTCTTCAAAAATATCCACGGTGATTTCTTGTCCGAGGTCATATTGATCTGGATTTTCACACCTAAATTCTCTTAAAAGCTTCATAGGTGCTACATCAGCTTTTTTAAAGTGCCCCTTCATGGGTTTTATCACCCTATGTTCTTTTTGCTTTTCAAATCCAAGCTGTATAGCTGTATAGCCATCAATTTCTTCTGTTTTTTTCTGACAAACAACGCACGGACCAGCTCTTACAACTGTTACAGGAACCATTTCTCCGTCTTTAAATATTTGAGTCATTCCTACTTTTCTTCCAATTATTCCGCTCATTCTCTACACCTCCGTATTTAAATCAGAGCTTAATTTCGACATCTACCCCAGAAGGAAGATCAATCTTCATGAGAGCTTCCACAGTTTTAGGTTTTGGGTCTAAAATGTCTATGAGCCTTTTATGTACTCTTTTCTCAAAATGTTCTCTTGAATCCTTATGTTTATGTGGTGATTTAAGAACACAGTACACTGTTCTTTCAGTCGGTAAAGGAATAGGACCTGATACCTGAGCATTAGTCGTTTTGACTATTTCTACAATCTTTCCAGAAGATTGATCAAGCAACTCATGATCATAACCTTTTAATCTAATTCGAATCCTCTGTGAGGCCATTAATTATTTCCCTCCAATCCTTAAAATTACGCCATAAAAGGGGAGTGGCATAAACACTCCCCAGCATTATACACAAATACAGTAACGATATAATTAACAGTAAGTTACTGTTGATTATTCGATAATCTCAGCTACAACTCCAGCTCCAACTGTTCTTCCGCCTTCTCTAACGGCGAATCTCATACCCTTTTCGAGGGCAGCAGGCTTAATCAATTTGACTTCACTGACAATGTTGTCTCCAGGGATAATCATTTCAACACCCTCACCAAGGTCAGCAATTTCACCAGTGATATCCGCTGTTTTGATGTAGAATTGAGGTCGGTAACCTTTTGTAAATGGTGTATGCCTTCCGCCTTCTTCTTTTTTCAAAACGTAGATGTTTGCTTTAAAGTGTTTATGTGGGGTAATAGATCCTACTTTTGCAAGAACTTGTCCTCTTTCAACTTCATCCTTTTTGATACCTCTGAGTAAGCAACCTACGTTGTCTCCTGCTGAACCTTCGTCCAACAATTTTCTGAACATTTCTACACCGGTAACCGTCGTTTTAACAGTTGGTCTGATTCCTACCATTTCAACCTCATCACCGGGATGTACTGTTCCCCTTTCAATTCTTCCAGTAACAACAGTCCCTCGACCTGTGATTGTGAAAATGTCTTCGATTGGCATGAGGAATGGTTTATCTGTTTCTCTTACAGGATCTGGGAAATAATCGTCACATGCGTCCATTAATTCGTAAATGGCTTGCATATATTCACCATCAGGGCCGTCTTCTTCACCGGCTTTTAATGCTGAACCTCTGATAACCGGCACATCGTCTCCTGGGAATTCGTACTTACTAAGAAGATCTCTAACTTCCATTTCAACCAAATCTATTAATTCTTCATCATCTACCATATCGCATTTGTTTAAAAAGACAGCAATAGCAGGAACATTAACCTGTCTTGCAAGCAAAACGTGTTCTCTTGTCTGTGGCATAGGACCATCTGTAGCAGCAACAACAAGAATCGCACCGTCCATCTGTGCAGCACCGGTAATCATGTTCTTGATGTAGTCCGCGTGACCTGGACAATCAATGTGTGCGTAATGTCTCTTCTCAGTCTGATACTCTACGTGTGCGGTATTAATCGTAATACCCCTTGCTTTTTCCTCAGGTGCCTTATCAATGGTGTCAAACGCTGCAAAATCTGCAAGACCTTTTAAGCTAAGACCCTTAGTGATAGCAGCGGTTAACGTTGTTTTACCGTGGTCAATGTGACCAATAGTACCAATGTTCAAATGCGGTTTGTTTCGTTCAAATTTCTCTTTTGCCATTTGTAGTTTCCCTCCTCATTATCGTTTAATAACTTACAAATAACTATAATCTATCTCCTATGTAAAATCCTTTCAAGTGTCTTTTCATTGACAGGATCATAATGTGAAAACTGAATAGTATAAGTTGCCCGTCCTTGACTTAAAGATCTTAGAATTGTGGCATAACCAAATAATTCGGCCAAAGGTACAAATGCTTCTACTACTCTCGCGTTGGATCTACTGTCGAATTTCTCTATTCGACCTCGTCTGGTATTCAAATCACCAATTATATCGCCCATATGTTCTTCAGGTGTTGTTATTTCTACAGACATAATTGGTTCTAACAAATATGAATCTCCTTTTTTTAGTGCTTCTTTTAGAGACATTGAAGCAGCAATCTTAAAAGCCATTTCAGAGCTATCCACCTCATGATATGAACCGTCATACAAAGTAGCTTTCATATCTACAACGGGGTAATCCGCTACAATACCATCCTGCATCGATTCTTCAATTCCAATTCTAATTGGATTGATATATTCTTTTGGAATACTTCCTCCAACTGTGGCATCTTCAAAAATAAAGCCCTTCCCGCTTTCAAGGGGTTCATATTTGACCTTAACATGTCCATATTGACCTCTTCCGCCACTTTGCCTGATATATTTGCCCTCAGTGTCAACGGGATTTCGTATAGATTCTCTATACGAAACATGCGGTTTTCCTACTCGAACATTTGCCCCAAATTCTCTCCGCAAACGATCGATGATAATTTCAAGATGTAACTCGCCCATCCCACTTAACAAGGTCTGTCCCGTTTCTTCTTCAATCATAACTCGTATAGTAGGGTCTTCTTCCTTTAAAGCTATCAACCCTTTTGCCAATTTATTCTGATCATCTTTTGTTTCGGGTTCAATGGCAATTTGTATAACTGGTTCGGGAAAGATCATCTCTTCCAATAATATAGGTGTATCACCACTGGATAAACTGTCACCGGTTGAAGTGAATTTCAACCCAATGCCAGCAACTATTTCACCGGCCGTTACCTCATCGACATCTTCGCGTTTGTCTGAATGCATGTAAATCAATCGGCTAAGACGCTCCTTTTTCCCTTTGTTGATGTTTTGTACGTAATTCCCCTTTTTCAGGCTTCCAGAGTAAACTCGGAAATAAGTCAAACGGCCTACAAAAGGATCAGATGCAACTTTGAAAGCAAGTGCAGCAAAAGGACCGTTAGGGTCTGCCTTCAATTCAATTGTCTCATCAGTTCCCTGAGTACTGGCTAAAATTGGTGGTACATCTAACGGTGAAGGTAAAAAATCGACAATAGCGTCAATTAAAGGTTGTATAGCCTTGTTTTTAAAAGCAGTGCCACATAATACAGGAACATATTCACCGGATACGGTAGCTTTTCTAATCGCAGTTTTTAATTTAACAACGGGAACCTCTTCACCTTCAAGATAATGTTCCATAATGGATTCATCAAAGGAAGACATTTTTGCTACAAGATCTTCATGCATGGCTTCCGCTTTTTCCATCAATTCATCTGGAATATCATTCGTGATGAATGTAACCCCTTCACTTTCTTCCCACAGCAAAGTCTTCATTTGGACAAGATCTACAACACCTTTGAATGTTTCTTCGGCCCCAACGGGAAGTTGTATCGGTAATGGATTTGCTCCAAGTTTCTTGATCATACTCTTAACTGACATTTCGAAATCCGCACCGAGTTTATCCATTTTATTCATGAACGCAATTCGTGGAACCTTATACTTATCAGCTTGTCTCCAAACCGTTTCAGATTGGGGTTCTACACCTGCACAAACATCAAATACCGCAATCGCGCTGTCTAATACTCTAAGAGATCTTTCAACTTCAACTGTAAAGTCTACGTGGCCGGGTGTATCGATTATATTAATCCTATGATTTTTCCATAAAGAAGTTGTGGCAGCAGAGGTAATGGTAATACCACGCTCTTTTTCCTGCTCCATCCAATCCATAGTAGCTGTTCCATCATCCACACTACCCAATTTGTGCTTACGGCCAGTATAGAAAAGAATTCTTTCAGTTGTTGTTGTTTTACCCGCGTCAATATGAGCCATGATCCCAATGTTTCTGACTCGTTCGAGAGGAATTTCTTTATAAGACACTATATTTCCTCCATTTAATTATTAGTCCTTCACCATTTGAAGTGAGCAAACGCTCTGTTTGCTTCTGCCATTCTATGTGTATCTTCCCTCTTCTTAACTGCTGCGCCCGTACTTTCCAGCGCTGACATAATCTCATCGGACAATCTGTATTTCATGGGTCTTCCTTTCTTCGACCTGATAGCTGCGAGAAGCCATCTTAATCCAAGCGAAGTCTTCCTTGGTTCTGCTACCTCTACAGGTACCTGATATGTTGAGCCCCCAACTCTTCTTGGTTTAACTTCAACTTCAGGTTTAATATTGTCCATTGCTTGTTTAAACATCTCAAGAGGATCTTTTCCTGTTTTTTCTCTAACTAATTCAAACGCATCGTAAACGATCTTTTGAGATTTTGATTTTTTCCCGTGATACATCAATTTGTTGATCAATCTTGATACAAGCAAATCATTATATACTGGATCCGGTTCGATCTTTCTTTTTTCAGCTCTTCTTCTTCTCATTTATCAATTTCCCTCCTGCATAACTGACTTATTTAGGAGCCTTAGTCCCGTATTTGGAACGTGCTTGCTTTCTATCTTCAACACCTGCAGTGTCAAGTGCTCCTCTAATAATTCTGTAACGTATACCTGCCAGATCTTTGACTCGTCCACCTCTTACCATTACAACAGAATGTTCCTGTAAATTGTGTCCCTCACCAGGAATATATGCTGAAACTTCCATTCCATTGGCAAGCCTAACTCTCGCAATCTTTCTAAGTGCTGAATTGGGCTTTCGGGGTGTCATTGTTGTTACCCTGACACAAACTCCTCTTTTTTGAGGGTTCTTTTGTAAAGCAGGCGCTTTGGATTTTTCTTTAATAATTTTTCTACTTTTTCTGACTAATTGATTGATTGTCGGCATCTATTAGAAAATACCTCCTTCCTTGATTTTGAAAATAACCAGGCGTATTCTACTACTAAAGCGGGTACATTGTCAACAGCACCCGCTTTGTTATCCAAAAATTTACCATTATTTAACATTCAGGATATTAAACTCTGATATTCCATTATCTTTTAGATCTTTTTTTCTTCTTAGGTTCAACATAAGTGCAGACGTTGCACGGCCTCTTTTGTACGTGATCAGAAAACTCATCTCTAAAGGATTGGACAATCGTTCTTAAAGGAATAGCCGCTGATTGACCTAAGCCACAGAAGGAAGTTTGTTCCATAGCATCCGAAATCATAAGCAATTGGTCAATTTCCTCTTCTCTGCCTTGACCTTTCGAGATTTTGTCCAGTAACTTAACAGAAACTCTTGTTCCCTCTCTGCAAGGTGTACATTTACCGCATGATTCATGGGCAAAGAACTCCATGACGGTTTTCGCACAATCAACAGCACAACAGTCCTCATCCATACAAAGAATAACTCCAGACCCTAATGAAACACCTTCTTTACCAGAATCATAGTCCAATCCAATATCGAGCTTTTCTGTATTCATAAATGTACCAGCTGTACCACCGGTTTGAACGATCTTTAATTTCTTTCCGTTGGGTATACCGCCCCCGTATTTGTATATCAAATCAAAAATAGATGTTCCCATTGGCACTTCAACTAATCCCCGATTGATGATATTACCTACCAAAGTGAAAACCTTTGTTCCGGAAGAGCCTTCAGTTCCCAAGGCCTTAAATGCCTCAGGTCCATTGTTGATGATCCAGGGAATATTACTGAATGTTTCAACGTTGTTAACTACCGTTGGTTTTCCATATAACCCCTCTACAGGAGGATACGGTGGTTTCAACCTTGGTCTTCCGGGTCTGCCCTCTATTGATTCTATCAGAGCGGTTTCTTCTCCACAAATATAGGCTCCTGCTCCAAGTCTTACTGATAAATCGAAACTGAAACCGCTTCCCATAATATCTTCGCCAAGCAAACCCATTTCATAGGCATCTTTTATGGCCATTCTGATATTATCAATGGAACCGTAATATTCACCTCTGATATAAATATAACCTTTATTGGCACCAACTGCATAGGCGGCAATTGTCATCGCTTCAACAACAGAATGAGGATCTCCTTCCATGATCAACCTGTCTTTAAAGGTACCAGGCTCTCCTTCATCTGCATTACAGATGACATATTTCTCGGGATTTTCAACTTTAGCAGTAAACTCCCATTTCATACCCGTTGGGAAACCAGCTCCACCTCGGCCTCTGATATTACTTTTCTTAACAACATCGATGACATTTCCAGGATTCATATCTTTTAGGACTTTTGCCAAGGCCATATACCCATCTCGGGCAATATACTCCTCGATTGCACGCGGATCAATTACCCCTACGTTCTTAAGAACGATCCTTTCTTCACGATCGAGTTTGCCTGCTTCTTTTTTATCGTGCTTGATAACGGACTTATCAATCATCAAATCCTTAACAATTCTACCCTTTAGGAAATGCTCAGTAACTAATTGTTCAACATCCTCTGAAGAATTGATCTCATAAAAAACCTCTTCTGGATAAACAGCAACGATAACACCATCCTTATAGACTCCGAGACTTCCCGTTTCAAGCACTTCAACCATATCGGATAATTGATATTTTTTTACGTTTTCTTCTATCTGTTTTTTAAACTGCCTCGCTCCGCGAAGTGCGCTGTTCGAATCGACAGAAACCAATACCGTCTGTATCTTCATCCTCATCCACGCTCCTCTTCACGAATTTTATTAATGATATCTAATACCTTATTACGGGTCAAATTTCCGTAAAATTCTTCGTTAATCATAATAACGGGAGATACACCACATAAACCTAAACACCCTGTTTTCTCAAGTGTAAATAAACCATCTTTTGAAGTTTGGGAAAAATCGCATCCTAATTCTTTCTTCAAAGTTTCAACGATTTCCTTTCCGCCCGTTACATGACAAGGCAAACTGTTACATACCCTTATAACGTATTTACCCCTTTTTTCCACTGAGAACATGGTGTAAAAAGTCAAAACCTCGTAAACTGAGGATTCCGGTACCTTTAACATCTCCGCCACCTTTTCGGCAGCCTCTAAAGGGACAAAGTTATGAAAATGATTCTGTATCTCATGAAGACAGTTGATCAGTACATTACCCTCTGCCAGACTCTCATCCGTTACAACACCGCTCACTATTTGTTCAACAGCTCGTAGCTCTTTATCTGAAACCACTATCCCACCCCCTGTTAATTATTTCATGGTAAAGATAAAAAGGCTGATTTATAAAAAAACAGCCTTTTTATCTATGGTGACTGTATGCTAATTGCACCAAATCGGCAAACCTGAATACAACTGCCGCATCTGGTACAAATATCGTTATCTATTTCATGAACTTGTTTGACTTCACCGCTAATGGCACTGACAGGGCAAACCCTTGCACAAGCCGTACATCCCACGCATTTTTCAGGATCGATAACATACCTGATTAACGGTTTACAAACCTTTGCTGGGCATCTCTTCTCATTGATATGAGCTTCGTATTCATCTCTAAAATATCGAATAGTAGAAATAACCGGTTGAGGAGAAGATTGACCCAAACCACAAAGAGAAGTATCCATGATGTTCTTTCCTAACTCCTCCAGGTGTTCTATATCTCCTTCTTCACCTTCACCCTCGGTAATTTTTTCCAGCATATCTAACATAACACGGTTACCTTCACGGCATGGGAGACATTTTCCACATGATTCTTCCACTGAAAAATCAAGAAAGTACTTTGCCACATCCACCATACATGTATCTTCATCCATAAAGATCATTCCTCCGGAACCCATCATAGTCCCAAGTTCTTTTAAGCTTTCGTAATCTATCGGTGTGTCTAAATGTTCTTTGGGTATACATCCACCACTGGGACCACCGGTTTGTACGGCTTTAAACTCTTTTCCATTCGGAATTCCGCCACCTATATCGTAAACAACTTCTCTCAAAGTAATTCCCATTGGCACTTCCACCAAACCAGTATTTTTTACTTTACCAGCAAGACAAAATACCTTTGTTCCTTTACTGGTTTCAGTTCCAATACTGGAAAACCATTTGGCGCCTTTTGTCAGAATAGGTGGAATATTAGCATAGGTTTCCACGTTGTTATTAAGTGTTGGTTTTCCCCATACACCAACTTGTGCAGGGAACGGTGGTTTAACCCGTGGTTGTCCTCGTTTTCCCTCAATGGATTCAATCAGCGCGGTTTCTTCTCCACAAACAAATGCTCCGGCTCCCATTCTAATTTCCAAATCAAAAGAAAAATCGGAACCCATAATGTTTTCACCAAACAAACCCAATTCTTTTGCTTGTTTGATTCCTTCATTCAAACGTTCTATAGCTAAAGGATACTCAGCTCTAATATAAATATATCCTTTATTTGCCCCTATGGCATAACCAGCGATGGCCATTGCCTCAAGTAATGAATGAGGATCACCTTCCAAAATCGAGCGATCCATGAATGCTCCGGGATCTCCCTCATCGGCATTACAAAGAACATATTTTTCATCCCCAGGGACCTTTCTCGTCAAATCCCATTTTAACCAAGTGGGAAATCCTGCCCCACCTCTTCCTCTGAGACCGCTGACTTTTAATTCTTCGATAATTTCTTCAGGCTTCATCGACAAAGCTTTTTGAAGGGCAAAATACCCATCGTGGGCAATGTATTCTTCGATTTTCATCGGGTCAACAATACCCATATTTCTTGTCGCAATTTTGACCTGTCTTGTAAAAAAAGGATGATCGTCATAAGGATTCTGCGTCTTTAAACTGGATACCGGATTGTCAAGTAATTTATCCTCAACGATCCTACCCTTCAGGATATGTTCCGACACAATCTTTTCTACATCTTCAGGTGTTAATTTTTGATAATAAACCCCTTCAGGATAGATAACCATTAAAGGACCTGCATCACACATCCCCATACATCCCGTTTCAACTATTTTAACCACATCATGAAGCGCGTATTTCTCAACAGCTTTTTCAAGTGCTTGTAAACAACTTTCTTCTCCAGAGGAAATACAACCTCCACCTGCACATATTAATATTGTGTTAGTCGCAACCGGCAACTCAACTCACCTCGCAATCTTTTTTCTGATCAGATTTCGCCCTTTCTGACTAGTAAATCACTGACAACTTTTCCATTTTTCACATGCTGATCAACTATTCTTGTAACTTGTTCGGGTGAAACATGACCGTAAATGATGGGATCACTGCCTTCCATTACAACTTCTACTGTGGGCTCCACATCACATAATCCCATGCATCCAGATTGAACGACTGATACATCATCGATACCGTTTTTCTCCAACTCATTAACGACAGCCTGAAGGGTTTCCTTAGCGCCAGCAGCTATACCACATGTACCCATTGCAACAACTATTTTGCCCTTCTTATCGGTATCCCTCATATGAATTTCCTTAACGGCCTTTTCCTTTATTTTCATCAACTCATCTAAACTCTTAATCTTTGCCATTTACATCCCCCCCCTGTATTTCTTTAATATCCTTGGTATTTCATTAGCAGTAACTCTTCCATAAAAATCCTTTTCTCCGATCAGTACAACCGGTGCCATAGAACAAGCACCCAAGCATCTTACACCGTGAAGAGAAAAGTTTCCATCCTCAGTTACTTCTTCCATATCCACTTTCAGTTCCTCTTTAAAACGATCAAGGACTTTATTTGCTCCTTTTACATAGCAAGCCGTTCCGAGACAAATCTTGATTTGATGCTTCCCTCTGGGCTTCATGGTGAAAAAATTATAAAAAGTCACCACACCATATACTTGGCTTTCGGGAAGATTTAATTTCTCTGCTACATGGCTTTGCACCTCAGTTGGCAGGTATCCAAACATCTCCTGTGCCTTGTGTAATACTTCAATAAGCACTCCCGGCTTATCTTTTACCTCTTCAATAAACGCGTCAAGAGTCTTGTACAGTTTTTCGTGCTCTGCACAAACAGCATCTGATTCACCTGTTGACAACAGCAACACCTCCGATTTGTGATTAAGTTCACAAGCTGATAAAGAAAACAACCTACAAATTGTTATCGAATCCCTATTTTCCCCGGATTATTATAGCATAAAGAAATCTTCTATGGCATCCAAAAAAACATGAGTTCTTATTTTTTCAGCTTTTTTTATTTGTTTCATTTATTTTCTATCTGTCTTTCTTAGGCTTAATGTAAAACAAATCATTTTAGGCAATTTTAATTCATTCAAAGTACTCAAAAGCAATCAAATATTGCAAGCATTTGCATGGTTAAACTTCCTCTAATGCTCTCATTGTTTCCTTCCGATGTCTTGACTTGTAATCATATAAATCTCTTTCATAAACTTCTTCCATCAACGGAGAACTAATTAGAAAATCCGCTGTTGCACGATTAGTAGCAACGGGGATATTATAAACGGTAGCAATTCTTAGGAGCGCTTTCACATCCACATCATGTGAGTGGGGAGAAAGCGGGTCCCAGAAAAAAATCAGACAATTGATAACCCCTTCAGCTATTTTTGCTCCAATTTGCTGATCTCCCCCAAGGGGACCGCTTTTAAAAGTGTTAACCGGTAAACCGATCTTATCTTCTATTAAGCTGCCGGTTGTACCGGTACCATACAAATGATGCGTAGAAAGAGTGCCTCTGTTGTAATGTACCCATTCAATTAAGTCTTTTTTTCTGTAATCATGAGCAATGAGCGCGATGTGTTTCTTTTTACCAATTCTGATTTTTTCTTTCATCTCTATCCTCCATTAAAAAAGTGAGTATTGAGCATGCTCCTGTAATCCGTCAAAAGCATCCATGTCTCTTAAAATGTCAACCGTTGAAACGGATACCAAAGTTCTTCGTTTAAAATCATCAATGGAAACAAAATCACTCTTCTGCCTTTCAGAGATAATGGATCGTGCCACTCTATCTCCAAGTCCGCTGACTCTATTTAAGGGAATTCGTAATTTTGAATCCTCTATATCAAAGGAATTAATACTTGATTTTTTGATGTTAACGGGTAAAAATTCAAATCCTCTTAAAAGTATCTCCAACGCAATTTCATTGATAACCCTCATGGCATTTAGCTTCTGTTTACTCATACTGCCATATGCTTCGGGGTCTTTCAACCAATTCTTAATCTTTTCAGGTCCGCTTAAAATTAGGTTGATATCAAACTCCCCGCCTTTTACCGTAAAATAGGTGGAATAAAACGCAAGTGGATGATGAACCTTAAAATATGCCACTCTGAAAGCCATTGAAACATACGCCACGGCGTGTGCTTTAGGAAAAAGGTATTTAATGGATTCACAAGATTTCAAAAACCAATCTTTTATACCGTGCTTTTTCATGAGTTCGATTTCCTCTGGTTTTAACGTCTTTCCTTTTCGAACGGTTTCCATGATCTGAAAAGCCTGAACATGTTCTATTCCACTATGAATAAGCATGTTCATGATATCATCACGACAAGCTATCACTTCTTGTAATTTTGCAACCTTATCGTTGATCAGATTCCTTGCATTGTCAAGCCAAACACCTGTACCGTGAGACAAGCCTGAGATTCTCACCAAATCAGCAAAGGTCTTGGGACGTGTTTCCAACAACATGCTACGAACAAAAGTAGTCCCAAACTCTGGGATGCCCAAAGATCCGTTTTCTACTCCCGGTATATCCCCCCTTTTTAAACCGAGGGGCTTAAGAGTTGAAAAGATCTCAACTGTTTTTTTGTCATCCATAGGAACCTCTAAAGGATTTATGCCGGTTATGTTTTCAAGATAGCGCATAAACGTGGGGTCGTCATGTCCAAGTGCATCAATTTTAACAAGGTCATCGTGGATGGAGTGATAATCGAAATGCGTCGTTTGAACTTCGGAATTCCTGTCATTTGCAGGATGTTGAACCGGTGTAAATTCAAATACTGTCTTGGACTTTGGTACGATCATCAATCCTCCTGGATGTTGACCTGTGGTTCTTTTCACACCTGCAATTTCCTGTGCTATACGTTCTTTTTCAATATCTTTGATGGATTGTTCTGTTGCTTCTTCAAAACGAAGAACATATCCATAAGCTGTTTTGTCCGCAACTGTACTAATGGTCCCCGCTTTGAAAACATGATCTGAACCAAAAAGCTCTTCAATGTATTTATGTGCTTTTGTTTGGTATTCACCGGAGAAATTCAAGTCAATATCAGGAACTTTGTTTCCGTTAAATCCCATAAAGGTCTCAAAAGGAATTTCCTGACCAAATTTTTGCATCTGTGTATCACATTCTGAACATTTTTTCTCAGGTAAATCATATCCCGAAGAGATTCCTTTGATGTTGGCAAATTCAGTCCTTTTACAGATGGGACAAACGTAATGAGGAGCTAATGGATTAACTTCTGTAATACCCAGTAACGTTGCAACCAAAGATGAGCCTACAGAACCCCTTGAACCCACTAAATAGCCATCTTCCATTGACTTTTTCACAATTTTTTGAGCAATCAGATATAAAACTGAATAACCATTACCAATGATGGCATCCAATTCGAAATTTAGCCTTTCCGCCACTTCTTCCTGCGGATTGTCTCCATATATTTCATGCATCTTTTGATATGCAATCTCTCTAATCTCATCATCCGCACCATCCAGTTCAGGGGTATGGAGTTTTCTGGTAATTGGCTTGATATCCTCAATTTTCGAAACTAATCGTTTTGGATTAACAATAACGACTTGTTTGGCCTCTTCCCGAGAACCGGTAATCTTTTGTGCAATTTCCAGCATTTCTTTTGTTGTTCGCAATTGCAAATTAACTGCTTGAAACATATCAGGGGAGAATTTTTTGTTACGTCTGCGAAGGGCTTTTTCACTTATTTTCATAATAGACCAGGGTTTTTTATTCTCTTGTTTCAAATAATGGGTATTTCCCGACATGATACAATCAAGCCCCATTTCATTGCTAAGCTTGTAAAATGCTTGGTACATATGCAGCATCTTATCATAATTCAAACCTTCTTCCACTTGAGTATAGGCATCGGGTGGCATGATTTCTATAAAATCGTAAAACTGAGCTATTTCCATTAACTCAGCCTGATCATAGCCATATCGATAAGCTGCAGCCAGTTCACTCATTGGACTTCCCGTACCAATTAACAATCCCTCTCTGTTTTGAGATAGCAATTCTTTGGGTATTAAGGGAACGCCTTTCCCAAAATATTTGATGTGACTTTCCGTGACTAACTGATACAAATTATAAAGTCCCTTGGCGCTTGTTACGTAAACGGTAAAATCTTTACCAAAGAGCTTCTTTAAATCCATTTCACTTTTCAGCGAATCCAAATCGTTTAGACTTTTCTTTCCCCTGTTTTTTGCAATGTCAACCAATGAAAGAAAAACTTTAGCAGTGATATCCGCATCATCAAGTGCTCGGTGATGATTAAACTCCTCAAGTTTTAAAGCCTTTACCACCTTATCCAACGAATTACTCTTGATACTCAATACTGCCCTTGAAAGTGAAAGTGTGTCGACATAGGTATTGTTGAAATCTTTATTCATAACAGTTTTAACTTGCTGTTTTAAAAATCGATAATCAAAATTGGCGTTATGAGCGACTAAAAGGCTATCTTCTATAAAAGTAAGAAACTTCGGAAGAGTATCCTCTATGAAAGGTTTCCCCTTTAACATATCATTTGTTATGCCTGTAATATCAGTGATTTTTGAAGAAATCTCTCTTTTTGGATTGACAAGGGAAGAAAACGAATCTATCACTTCCCCATCCTTTATTTTCACAGCACCAAATTCAATGATTGTGTCATTTAAGGGGCTTAATCCTGTGGTTTCAAAATCGAACACAACGTATTGCCAATCCTCTATTTGAGTTTTATTAAACAAAGTTTTATTTAACAATTCTTTGTTATAAACAATTGGTGTAACATCAACCAAATAACCTTCCATGCCAAAAACCGGTTTTATCCCTTTTTTGACACATTTTTCATACAAATCAGGAAAGGATTGAACCACGCCATGATCTGTAACGGCTAATGACTCCCATCCCCATTTAGAGGCGGTCTCAATATAATCATCGATCTTCAGTATTGAATCCATAGCACTCATTTGTGTATGCGCATGTAGCTCTATCCTTTTCTCGGATGCATCATCTATTGTTTCTTCTCTCTGTTGTGACAATTTTGCTTCATCTATGAAAAAAGAGGGTTTTTGCGTTCGATTATCTATTGTTGCTTTCCCAACTGCAGTAATCCTCGTTCCGTTTTTTACATGCTCATTTAACCATTTGGCACAATCTCTAAAGGCAATACATTTGACAGAATCCGTTCCATCATATATTCCCAAGGTAGCAACAGAGGAATTATCTCGATATTCAAAGGCAAAGACATTCCCCTCAACTGTAAAGGTCGATCGATTAAAAACCATCTGATAGATGGGTGTTGGAGCATCTGCAAAATTGGCTTTTTCCACTCTCTTTGAGTTTTTTCCAGGACTTGTTGTTATCTGATTTGTTTCTTGATTTTTTATCTGAGGGATATAGGTATCTTCATCAATTGAATCCTGCATATCTTCTAAAGTGAATGTCACATCGACTTGTTGATGCACTACCTGCTCAATGGCTTGAGTTAGCATGTTTTTGTTCTTTTTAATTTTGTTCAGGACAAACGAGTTTGGGACATGGCAACAAATGCACTTTTCATTTACAGCTCTTATGTAAACTGCATCTGTTACATATGAAAAACTACCGTTTAAGATCTCTAATATCTTTTTCCACCTTAAAACGGTTTCCCCCGCAGGAGACAATTCCTGATTTTCCAACCTGACTGACAGATCGCATCGAAAATAAGCTTTCAGTGCTTCACTTACAATCTCCAACGTATCAGATGAAACATCATCCATACTATTAATTTCGAGAATCCCATATTTCTCTTTATCTTTTAAATCAAAGGAAATACGTTTAATAATGCCATCGAACTCTATTTCATCCAATCCCAATCTATTTAATAATTTTGTAATAGGTATTTGAATCTCAGGTATTTCTACAAGCATAATACCTCCAATAAGCGTTGAATAAAAACAATTACTTTAGTCTTTATCTGCTGTGTGAATTTCTGGAATTAGCATGACAAATAGCCGCAGCTAATGCATCTGCTGCATCATCTGGTTTAGGTGTTGTCTGTAAGCCAAGAAACATCTTTAACACCCTTTGAATTTGACCTTTTTCAGCTCGTCCATTTCCCGTTACAGCTTGTTTAATTTCAAACGGGGTATATTCAAAAATTTTCAAACCTCTTTGGAAAGATGCCAACTGAATAACTCCCCTGGCCTCACTAACTGCAAGAGCAGTTGTCACATTTTTGAAAAAGAACAATTGCTCTATGGCAATTTCTTCAGGAGCGTATCTTTGAATGATCTCATTTATCGAATTATAAATCTCATTTAACCGGTAAGGGAGTTTTTTCTTTTTAGTTGTTTCAATCACGCCATGAGCCGTATGACTGAATTTATTTCCTGTTAGTTGAATGATTCCAAACCCCACACGCCCATATCCAGGATCAATTCCAAGTATGGTTATTGTTTTACTCTGAATATAACCCTCCCCCCCCAGAAATACTCTAAAAAACAGGGTCGCTTCAGCCTGAGAAACGAACCCTGTTCTATTGTTATTATACTTAAAAAAGTGGATTAAAACTATTTTTATATCTTACAAAAAAGAAAAAATCGGCAGGAAATTTACCAATTTCATTTTGAAG
>JAYEGQ010000113.1:0-16908 GCA_034659095.1 Thermotogota bacterium | reverse complement strand
AAGATGGCAAAATCAGTGGGCAATATCATTTCAGTACGTAAAGCCTTGAAGAAATACGGTCGTGACGCTGTGAGAATGTTCCTGTTTTCCACTCAATTCAGAAGCCCTATAGACTATTCAGAGGAGGGATTTGAGGACTGGAAAAAGGCAGCTAATCGAGTAACCAAATCACTGGCCAAGATTGAGGAACTGTTTGATGGCGTTCCTCCGTATTTGAAAAGGGAAAGTCAATGGGTGAAAGATAAACGGGAAAGATTTGTGGAATACTTGGATGATGATTTTAACACTTCCAAAGTGCTTTCTATGATATTTGACATGGTTAAGGAAATAAATACGACTAAAGATAAGGAAAGACTTACAGAAGCTTACTGGATCATCAAAGGGGAGTTTGGAGATGTATTGGGATTATTTACGGAAATTCCCTCTAAAAAACAACAACAATCAAATTCCGCATTCGATGATGTCATGGAAACTTTGATTTCGTTAAGAGCCCAACTGAGATCAAAGAAGATGTACGAACAGGCTGATTTTATAAGGGATAGTTTATCTCAAAAAGGAATTCAACTTTTAGATGGTCCTGAAGGAACAAAATGGCAGATTTAATGAGGAGGTGAATTCACAGATGAAGAGATCCGGCGAAAAGATGTATTCTTATGTACACTTTGAAAAAGAGCTAACACCCAGTTATCACAAAGAGATCAAATTGAAAAAACATGCTCGGGAAATTGGCGACGTCTTTATCGAGACCACTTTTAAGCTTTTAAAGAAAGTTGATGAAGAAGTAACTGAAAAGGATATTGAAAAAATCATCTTCACACCTGAAAAGGAAAAGAAGTGGGAATTAAAGCCTTCATTAAGAAAGAAGGTAGAAGAAAAACTGGAGAATTCAGATTTGGATGCGATCATCAGCAGATTTGCACAAGAGGCGTACAAATGGCATGAACACATAGTTCAAAAAGACGAAGACAATGAGTTTTTCAACGCAACCGGTAAAGGAGAATTGGGTAAGGGAGTCGTAAATGGAAAATAGGAATTTTTCTGCCGGCGAATTGATCTTTATTCAGGGTGAAACGGACAGAAAGATTTATAAATTAATAGAAGGCAAGGTAGTTACATACCTTGCCTTTCAGTCTTTAACCCTGTTGGATATTATTATAAGGCCTCAGTTTATAGGGATTGCACCTCTAACAGGAGACCAACACGCCTTCACTGCAGAGGCTGTTGTTGATTCTACACTCAGAATATATGACTATGATAAGGATAATTTTTTAGAAGAACACACGAATTTGACAAATCAGATTGCCGGAGGGATCAGCGCTTTTATCAAACAAGAGGAATTTCACGGCAGGACACAGTTAATGAAGCAGCTGGAAAAACTGGAAACGTTTACGGAACGCTTTTTTACGCGTTTTTACTCCTATAATCTGGTAAGAGAGGTTTTGCGTGAACTAACAGATACCGGACAGATAAAAAAGATAGAAAAAGGACAATACAGAAAAATAAAGCTCGATTTAACTTAGAGGAGGGATGGTAACATGTCAATTTTAAAGCCTTTTAAGGCGGTCAGACCAAAAAATGAATTAGTTGAAAAAGTGGCCAGCAAGCCATACGATGTACTGAATTCGGAGGAAGCAAGAGAAGAGGTTAAGGATAATCCTTATTCATTCTTGCATGTTGTGAAGCCTGAAATAGATTTGGGTCGTTCTGTTGATCCATATGACAAACAGGTATACCAAAAAGCCGCGGAAAACTTAAACAAATTTATTGAACAGGGAATCTTAATCCAAGAAAAAGAAGAACAGCTTTATTGCTATGAACAAGAATGGAAAGGTCACAAACAGGTTGGTATTGCAGGTTGTTTTTCGGTGGATGAGTATCAGGCTTCCAAAATCAAAAAGCACGAGTTTACAAGGAAAAAGAAAGAGGATGACAGGGTTAACAATATTCTAGCTACAAAGGCCAATACGGGTCCTGTTTTTCTTACTTACCGAAGTGTTGAACGGATAGACGAGTTGATTATGGCAAATACACACAACGAACCACTCTACGATTTGACCGATGAATATGGGTGTCGACATCGGA
The DNA here is from genome assembly GCA_034659095.1 of Thermotogota bacterium. Taxonomy (GTDB): domain Bacteria; phylum Thermotogota; class Thermotogae; order MWEM01; family MWEM01; genus JASUTC01. Next base: position 14,826 of record JAYEGQ010000113.1, on the reverse strand, counting down.
TTTTTAAGGTGACCAATGCCAATGAATTAGTAGATGCTTTTAAATCAGTAGAATCATTGTACATTGCAGATGGACACCATCGGGCTGCATCAGCTTCTCGTGTAAGAGATATCAAAAAAGAAGACAATCCAAAACATACCGGTGAAGAAGAGTACAATTTCTTTTTAGCCGTTTTGTTTCCACACAAACAACTGAAGATTTTAGACTACAACAGAATTGTGAAAGATTTAAACGGGTTTACAGAAAAGGAGTTTTTGGACAAAGTTAAAGAATCTTTTGATTTGGCAGAAGAAGGTGAGATTTCTTATTCTCCTTCCACCAGTAAGGAATTTGGTCTTTATTTGAGCAAAAAATGGTATTCTTTAAAGGCTAAAGAGGGTAGCTTTGATAAAAATGATCCGGTAAAATCATTAGATGTTGCAATATTACAGGATAATTTGTTAAATCCGATTTTGGGAATAGAAGATCCAAGAACCGATGAAAGAATCGATTTTATTGGCGGAATAAGAGGGTTGAGAGAACTGGAAAATAAGGTAAACAGCGGAGAATGGAAATGCGCATTTTCCATGTACCCCACATTAATGGAGCAACTGTTGGATGTGGCAGATGCCGGTAAAACCATGCCTCCAAAATCAACTTGGTTTGAGCCAAAACTGAGAAGCGGTTTATTTGTCCATTTACTGTAAAAAAGGCCGGGATTTCCCGGCCCTTTAAGAAAGAAGGGGTTCTTTTGCTCAGAAACATCTTCAGCTTGGATGCCGGCAGCGATGTTCTTAAAATATGCGATAAATCAGGTGAGATAATCTTAAGCACCGCAAATGCTCTGTTAAAAAATGCTTACAACGAGACAACGGCAGTGGGTGATACCGCTAAACAACTGATGGGAAAGTTACCCCCTGATTTCCGTTTTATCAAACCAGTCAAGGAAGGGCATATTTGTGATTATAATGCTATGATTCAAGTGCTTCAGTTGTTGTTTTTTGATAAAAAGAATATTAAAGGGTTGTTTAAACCCTATTTTGTAATCAATACGTCAGTTAATGCTACCGTAGTAGAACAAGAAGCCCTATGCGAAGCTATTATTGAAGCGGGCGCCTCAAAGGTATATCTTTTGGATTCTACTGTTTCTGCAACTGTTGGTGCCGGAATTGATATTGCCGAATCAAAGGGAAATATGATTGTTATTGTCGGTGCAGAACACACTGAAGTGGCCATACTCTCCTTGTCCAACGTTGTTTATTCAGCAACACCGGATTTCAGTCTGAAAACTTTAAAACGATTAGCTTCGTTTTACATGAATGAAACGCATCAAATCTTATTGGGAGAAAATACGGTTGAGGAAATAGTAAAAAGAGCCTTAAATGAAAAAGCAACTATAGACCAAAAGATTGGTCCTATCGTAGGTATTGATAAAAAAAGTGGATTACCGAAGAAAAATTTTGTCAGTGTCAATGAAATTTGGGAACTGATGTTGAAACAATTGAAATTTCTTGTAGCTTCAATTAGAGAAAGTATGGAAGGTATTCCCCCGGAATTAATCAAAGATATCATGGAAAGAGGGATCATCTTTGCAGGTGGACTGGCAAATTACTCCGGATTTCTTGATTACATAAAAACGGCTTTGGAGATCAATATCATAGTTCCTCAGGAACCCGAATTTATATGTGTACGGGGAAACATGATCATTCAAAGAAACCGAGCACTACATCCTTTGATTCGTGAGGTTATTTGATTAATGACTAAAGGAGAAAGATTGACTTTTGTTTGGTGTTCTATTTTTTTGATGGGTTGGATGGTTTTTTCAATCTTTTCCACAAATCAATACGAAATGCTTAGCCAAATTGCCAGGAAGAATCTTTCTTTTCTTGAGAAATGGAGATTATCTTATAACGCATTTATCGGAAATATCGAAAAGGCTATTAACTTGGATGATGTTGAATATGAACGTTTAAGAAGCACTTCATTTACAATGATTTACAAGCGAGAATATGAGCAATTACGGGAATTCATGTCGATTAGCGATAAAATGGATCTTTCTGAATTTGTACATACCGGTGTCTTAGTGAATACCTTGGGAACGAGAGATACTGAGATTTTAAAAATCGTTTCCATTGATACGATACCACAAAAGGGTTTTTTGATTTCGCCTAATTTATCAGCTGTTATTGGAAAAGTTCAATACTCACAGGGAAACACAGCAGATATCATTCCCATATGGAATGAAAAATTTACAGCACAAGTAATGGTTAAAAATCATGATAATGAGACTGAATACCCGGATGTTGCGTTGATAGAAAATAAATTAGTGGTAAATTTTAACCCTGCTTTTCCTTATAATCCAGGGGATGGAGTGTACTTATCGGAATATGAATCCGGAGGATATACATTAACGAGATATGGGTGGACACGGATTGGTAAAATCGCACCTGTCAAACAAAATGAAATTGTCGAAAAATATGGGATTGAATACGATTATACAAGAGAAGAAATTCTTAAAGAACGATATTTTTTTATTGTAGAATAAATTAATAATTGGAGGGAAAAAATGGAGATGATTGAAGGTATTACTTTTGATGATGTTCTGCTTGCACCTGCATATTCCGAAGTAACTCCCAGAGAAACTGAGTTAGAGACCAGATTAACAAAGTCTATTACATTAAAAATGCCATTAGTTAGTGCCGCTATGGATACAGTTACAGAATATGCCATGGCTAAAGCATTGGCAAGGAATGGCGGAGTGGGCGTTATTCACAAAAATATGTCAATCAAAGAGCAGGCGGAACAGGTTGACCGAATAAAAAGAACGGAAAACGGAATTATCTACGATCCGTTAACGATAGCCCCCGATAAGCATGTATTCGATGCTGACGATTTGATGAGAGGGTATAAGGTCGGTGGATTGGCCGTTGTTAACTTGAACGATGAGTTATTGGGCATGGTAACCAACAGAGATATCCGCTTTGAGGATGATCCCGAAAAAACCGTGAAGGAACTCATGACCCCCATCGAAAAATTAGTGACGGCAAAAGAGGGGATCACCCTTTTAAAAGCTAAAAAGATACTCCATGAAAATAAAGTAGAAAAACTTCCCATTATTGACGAAAACAACATAATAAAAGGCTTAATTACCATAAAAGACATCAACAGTGTTGTTGAATTTCCAAATGCCACTAGAGACGGAAAAGGTCGGCTCGTTGTGGGTGCTTCCATTGGAACAGGACAAGATGCTATGGAAAGAGCAAAGGCGATAGTCGAATCTCGTGTTGATTTTATTGTCGTAGATACGGCTCATGGTCATTCGAAAAATGTTTTAGATACCATTAGAAAATTAAAGCGACAATGGCCCGAGATAGAGATTATTGGCGGGAACATTGCGACTGCTGAAGCTACAAAGGCCTTAATTGAGGCGGGAGTAGATGCCGTAAAGGTGGGAATTGGACCAGGTTCTATTTGTACTACACGAGTGGTAGCCGGTATTGGAGTTCCTCAACTCACAGCTATAAAGGATTGTGCTAAAGCGGCCTCAGAGCATAACATTCCAATCATAGCCGATGGTGGTATTCGCTATTCCGGCGATATTGTAAAAGCCATTGCTGCAGGGGCATCTTGTGTGATGTTGGGATCCATTTTTGCCGGAACCGACGAAGCACCGGGAGAAGCCATCCTTTATGAAGGAAGAAAATACAAGTCCTATCGCGGTATGGGTAGTATCGGTGCCATGGTCAGGGGAAGTAGCGACCGCTATTTCCAATCCGGCGCTTCAGAAGAAAAACTTGTTCCCGAAGGTGTAGAAGGTATGATTCCTTTTAAGGGAAGTGTAGAAGACATCGCCTATCAACTCTGTGGCGGATTGCGCTCCGGAATGGGCTATTGTGGTGCCAAAACCATTATTGAACTTCAACAAAAGGCCAAATTCATCAAGATCACAAACGCCGGTCGAACGGAAAGTCATCCTCACGATATTCGCATCACAAAGGAATCACCTAATTACCAGACGATGTAGTTTTTCAGCAGGCCCTATTTTAACAAAAAAGAGGCGTAAACATGAAATACAAAATCACATTTTTAGGTCTGGGTGTTAGTAATTTTACCGTTTTAAAAAATTCCTTCAGGGATAATCCACAGGATTTCTTCGTATTTTCAAAAGATAAAATTGCTGAGGAAAAACGAGATTACTTAATCCAACATAACATTGCGTTCGAAGAAGGCGAGCATTCGGATGAGTTGTTGGATACAAAGTTATTGATGATAAGTCCTTCCGTGAAATTAGATAATGAGATTTATAAAGAGGCAAAAAAGCGAGGGATAGACGTTAAAACAGACATTGAGCTGTTTCTGGAGACAAAATCTCCGATTAGATACTTGATTGCCATCACGGGAACTAACGGTAAAACCACAACTGTGGAGATGATTCAGCATATTTTAAGCTTTTCAAATGAGGCTTATGCCGTGGGTAATATTGGGTTTTCGCCTTTTGAAGTGATTAACAAGGATTTAAGTCAAGCGGTTTTGGTGTTTGAGTTGTCGAGTTTTCAGATCGAGCATTTGAGCAAGAAGAAAAAGTATTTCGATTTATCCGGATTGACGAATATCGCACAGGATCATTTGGATTGGCATGGTGGGTACGATGCTTATGTGAACTCTAAGATGGCTATTTTAGATATTTCCAAGGAAGTCATATTGCCTGAGGATTTTCATAATGAAGGGGTGTACAAGTACGGTGTCGGTAATGGACTGAATTGTGTTATCGATGAATCAGGAAAACGTGTGATGCTTTCTGTAGAAGCTCAGAAGACAGTAGTCGATCTTTCAGGAATGAAGCTTAAAGGGGCTCATAATTTTAGAAACAGTGCATTGGCAGCGTTTTGTTGTTTTCGCTTTGGAATAGGTGCTAAACAAATCGAAAAAGGGATTAACACTTTTGTGTCCGGTGAGCATAGGATGGAGGTTTTTTTGGAATGGGAAGGGAGAATCTTTGTTAACGATTCAAAATCCACCAATGCGCATGCTTTGATTTCAGCCATCGATTCTTTTAGAAGAACAGATGGCGATGTTCTCTTATTGGCAGGAGCAAAAGATAAGGGGGACAATTATACCGAACTCTCAAGAGTCATATCTAATGGCGTAAAAAAGGTGTATTTATGCGGTGAAAGTGCCCAAAGACTTTATAATTCGATTCCTGATTCTGTTGAAAAGCAGCTTTTTGACCATTGGTATGATGCTATTGAGAAGTGCATACATGAAAGCGCTTCCGGAGACGTGATTTTGTTCAGCCCGGGTGGTTCCAGTTTTGACCGATTTGAGAACTACAAAAAAAGAGGTGAATACTTCAAAGAAACTGTAAAAATACTAATCAGACCTCTTTAAAGTTGACCCCGGCCCTTTTGAATTCTTCCAGGGTTTTTTTGACATCGCCTTTTTGAGCTTCAACCCCTTTGGTGGCATTGATAATGAGATTGATTTTAAAACCAAAGAACAAGGCATCGCGGACGGTATAGCGAACACAATAATCCAATGCCAGTCCGCAGATGTCCAACTCGTAAATATCCAATTCTTTAAGAAGAGAAGCGATGCCCAAATCCGCACCGTTGTTTTCCTTGAAAATGGAGTAGCTATCCACATGAGGATGCGTTCCTTTTCTAACAATGTAGTCAAAGTTTTCTGTGTTGATGTCTTTGTGAAATTCAGCACCGTGAGTACCCTGTTGACAATGAACCGGCCACAGTACAGGTCCAATGCCTTTTCCATTGTCAAAGGTGCTGAAAGGTTCTTTTCCCTGATTTACTGCAAAACTTTCATGATTAGCCGGATGCCAGTCTTGGCTTGCTAAAATGGCTTTGTAGCTTCTGTGTTCCATAGTTTTATTAATTACAGGATTAATCCAGCTGGCGTCTTTGACAGGTAATGAGCCTGTTTCGTAAAAATCATTTTGTACATCCACAACTAATAGAGCCTTGTGCATAAATTATTCCCCCCGTTTTTAATTTGTTTCTATTTCTTTTTCTTCAGTATCACCAAAAAACTTCATAACACCTTTTGTGATAATTTCAGCAATTTGTTCTTGGAATTGTGCCTGTTGGATTTGTTTAGCAAAAGATGGATTTGAAAGGAATCCGCATTCAATCAAGATAGCCGGCATTTCAGAATAAGCCAACACGGCAAAATCTTCAGGTACAGTTTTATGCATCTTGAAGCCTTGAGATGTGAAGACATCACTCATCATTTGTACATATTCTTCGCTTATGAGTGTTGTATCAATTTTATTATAGAGCTTTTTTTGAATTTGCTCCTCGTTTAAGGTTGACGCACCATATAATCTTTCCAGTCTTACTTTATAACTGTATTCTAAGAAGGAATAGTAATAGAGTTCCACACCCTCAACCGTTGAGTTGTCAAGTGAATTGAGGTGAACACTGATAAAGAGATCAGCATTCTTTTGATTGGCAAATCTTCCTCTTTCCATCAACTCTATGTAATTATCCCTTGAGCGCGTTAAATAAACCTCGTACCCTTTGTCTTGTAATTGTTTAGCCAGGAATTTGCTGATTTGAAGAACACCGTCTTTTTCCTGAAATCCACCAGAACTTATGGCGCCAGGATCGAAGCCCCCATGACCAGGGTCAATGACAATTCTTTTCACGTCATTTTCTTTCGTTTTTTCTCCAACTGCTGCAAAGGTATCCGTTTTAATCAAGTACACGGTGGACCCTATTGTTACAGGTTCAAAGGAAATGTCATTGTCAAATGTAAAGGATAGTCTGAGAAATGATTTCATCGTGTTTTCAGAGATGTTTTCGCCTGTAAATCCTTTCACACCATTCATTGAGTTTTGAGTAGCAATCATATCATTAGCCTGAGCGCCAATTACTTCGAAAATTGCGCTGTTGTCTCCCTGTTTTGCAACGGAAACACTTACCGGTTTTGAAAATGACAAGACGAGTCCGTTTGGTATCCAATAATAATTATCAAGTTCTGAAACTGATGAATAGATGTAATATTTATTATCGGAACTCACCATTCTTAAACCCAATAGCCTACAAGTGTCAATTAATGGCAGAAAAAATCGGTTGTTAATAATCCTGGGAGCAGTAGTCAGATACACTTGTTCACCGTTAAGTGTTACTTTTGTGGAATTGTTGTTGAATTGGATAAAATTACCGTTCCACTGTACGTTCAATGTCTTTTTTATGTTATCCCATTCAAAATCTGTTTTCAGTTTTTGTAAAAGGTTAACCGAGTAAATATACAAATTGTCGCCTAACATTTGAAAGCGCTCTGGCGGCAATTCTTCATCCATAAGATATACTTCGGATGAAAATGCTGACAGGGCAATCAACAAGATAAATAAATTCGCGATTTTTTTCAACAAGAAATGACCTCCAGTTTTTTTTCGGATGATTATAACATGATAGAACGATTACATGAGTGGATGATATGTAAAGTTAACTAATTTAGATGGATGATACCATTTAAGAGGAAAGAAAAATACATTTGTTGTTGAGATACCAAGGGGTTCAAAAAATTGATCGGCATTATTTTGGATCATCACAATGTTTTGAAAAGCCTCAACGGTCTTTTTTGTATGGTGATAATCAGGGATTTTGTACACATTAGGCGTGATCTTGTCATAATACTTCCAGGTTGCTCCGGTGTCTAAATAATAAAGAGGACCTTTTTTTATCGCTTTTAGTTGTTCAGGGTTGTTTTTTATGGTGTAAAGAGAGGCGAAAAAACCATGTTTACAGACTCTGTCCAGTTCTTTCAAGGCCTTTAATGGGTTTTCGCAAAACATCAGAGTGCTTTCGGTAAATCCAAAATCAAAAGTATTATCTTCAAATTCAAGCTGAGTGATGTCACTTAGTTGAAAGGTTGTTTTCTTATCCTCAAAAAGGTCTATTGCCTTAATGATTTGAAACCGGCTATTGTCAATGCCTATGTATTGACAATTATGTTGTTTGATTTTATCATGCAGATAAAAAAATTGTGCTCCCGATCCACAACCGGCATCAAGTATCCGCTTTGGTTTATAAAAGTCCATTGCTGATGCGATATGTGATATTTGTTCTTGGGTATAACCTTTGTATTCGTCTGAACGATGTTCATGATATCGGATATCGTATTGAATGGAAATGGGTTGATTGTCAAAATTTGTTTCACGGTTCAAGGGATAAAAAAGCTTGTAGAGACGAAACATGTCCCCTTTGTTGTAATGGATCCATTCGTTGAGTAATAATTGTTTTTTGTAAAATCTATGAAGACGATCAGGAGGAATTGTATTTTCAAAAAAAACAATTCCTTGTAGCTTCCTCAGTCCATTGGTGGATAAGTATTCTCTTAAAGCCTGTGGATGTCCCGATGAGGAGAACAAAACCAATTTTGTTTGTTTGTCCCCTTTAAACCAGTATAAATAATCTTCGACTATCGTTTTTGTTTTTTCATATCCAGCAACGGTTGTGTCTAAATAGAAAGTAATCTTTTTTTTCTTTGCCATGTTGCTATTCTTCTTTAACGGATAAACCTTTCATGATAAATTTCACTATTGTATCCACATTCAAGTCTTCGTTGATTGAACTCACACCAATGCTTTGTGCAATTAATTTTGCAGTTCCTTTGGTTGGGATGGTTTCGGGGATGCATTCCTTTTGTTTCCCCTCTTCAATAAGATTTTCTATTCTCTCAATAAACGAATTATACCTCAGTTTGAGAGGTTGCATATTAACATCCGTTTCGTTCTGACTTTCTGTGATTCTCATCTTGTCCATTTCTATCAGTTTCATGATTTCTTTTCGATTCATAACGAAGTCGATATAAGAAATCAGAACACGCTTCAATTTTGATAAATACGTGTTTTCTTTGTCTTTATGCCCAAAGATGTGATGCTCCAATTCGTTAATACCTTCAGTCCAGGCTTCCAAAAAAAGAGAATCCTTGGTGGGAAAATAGTAAAAGATTAAAGCTTTTTTGACTCCGGCATCGTTGGCAATTTCTTCAACAGAAGTTCCATCAAATCCTTTACAGGCGAAAATCTTTTTGGCTGAATCTAAAATCTTTCGCTTAGTCGGTATCTTCTTTGTCATCTTAAAATCCCCCTTTTCAGAACAGAAGTGAAAAATTGTACTGAAGTTTATGCTATATTCCCAAATTTCATCTTCTATATTTATTCTATCATACTTGCACTACTTTTTACCGAAAGGTCAAAAAAGTCATGTAAAAGAATCAATTCCTCTGGCATGCTATTTGGAGATTTTATAATCATTAATTAACTTTTTAGTTATTGAAACACTCATGATAAAATCAATCTTGACAAAAAAAGTCAGTAATGATATTATATGGCTGTTAGCACTCGAGTGTCAAGAGTGCTAAACGGAGGTTCTTAATGAATAACGAATTGACAAAAAGACAGGAAATGATCTTGTATGCAATCATGCAAGAGTTTATTACCATAAAAAAACCTGTTAGTTCTAAAAAGATACTGGAAATTTCCAGTTTGGATTGTTCAAGCGCCACGATTCGCAATGAGATGAAAAAGTTGGAAGAGATGGAATATATTGAACAACCATACACATCAGCGGGAAGAATACCCACTGACAAGGGGTATCGTTTCTATGTTGAATGTTTGAAAGATATGAAAGCTATCCAGACAACAATGAGTACTGATATTGAGTTAATGGATGATTTCAAATATAACAACATTGAGGAGTTGCTGGCTTATTTTTCGGTGTTTTTGGCAAAATGGACCGGTGGTTTGGCAATTATTGAAAACCCTTTTATTGAGAAATTACGGATCAGTAGAATCTCTTTAACCAATATCTTTCTAAATTACTGGGTAGTGGTTGTAATAACAAACATGGGTCTTTCAGAAACTTTTATTGTGCCCATGGAGGAAAAGTTCCCCATCAAAGAATTCGAACGTTTCCTTTCCGACAAATTGCATGGATTGAGTTTAAAAGAATTAAAGGAATTGCTTGATCAGATGGATTTACCAGACTATTCCTGGTATAATCCGGATTATGATCATGTTTTCACCTTTTTAAATCGAATGGTTAGCAGAAATTACAAAAACCGATTTCAGAAATACGGATTGGAATTGTTGGTTAGAGATGAGACATTATCTCAATCCGATTTAAAAAATTGCCTTGTTTTCACAGAAAGTGATGAAAGACTTCTCAATCTGTTTTCGTCTCTGGAACAAGAAAGACACGAAAACGTAAATATAGGCACTGAGACCAAAACTGACGAACTTGAAGCGTTTGCCGTATTTGTTCACGATTATTCCGGTGGTGAACAGAAATTAGGGAGAATGATAGTTATGACCTCCAAGGCGACCGATTATTTACAAAATCTGAAAGGACTTCGATTTGCCGGTAATAGAATAACAGAATACCTTTCAAGACTGATAACATTAAACGAATAAATATAGGAGGAATGGATTTGAAAACGGCAATAGAAAAGGTGCAAAACCTTCAGGAAGAAAATAAATTTCTGATAACAGAAATCAAAAGATTGAAAGAAATTGAACAGTATGCCTATAAATTGAAGTCCGATTTTGAACATTATAAGCAAATCGTTCAAAAGGACAAACAAAGAATTTATGAAAATGCAGCTATTGATTTTTTAGATAAAATGATTCCGGTTCTAACCAACTTCGAACGTGCTTTGAAGTTTATGAATGTGGAGAATCCCACCAAAGAAACGGCGATGATTATCAAAGGGGTTCAAATGATATATCAGTCGTTTATAATGACTCTGCAAAATGATGGTTTAGAAGAAATATCAGTGACTCCCGGAATGCAATATGATCCCTTTGAACAGGAGATCGCTGAACAAGTGGTTGATGATTCTCATGAAGAACACACGGTAGTAGAAGTAGTGGAAAAAGGATATAAATACAAAAAAACCGTTTTAAAACCGGCAAGAGTGAAAGTAACGGTTAAGAAACCCGATGAAAAATCTTCTGATAAGGAAGGAAAAGAAGAGCAATAGAAGCATGATCAGATCGAAACAGTTCTGACGAAGGTAGGTGAACTATGTCGAAAAAGGATTATTATGAGATATTAGGCGTATCAAAAGATGCAACCCAGGATGATATAAAAAAGGCATATCGTAAGTTGATAAAGAAATGGCATCCGGATCTCCATAAAGACAATAAAAAGGGTGCTGAGGTAAAGTTTAAAGAAATCAGTGAGGCGTACGAGGTACTGTCCGATACCGAAAAGAGGGCTATGTACGATAGATATGGTTTTGTTGGCGATCAAGTGCCTCCGGGTTACAGAACAGCACAAGGGGCTGCCGGGGGATCTCCTTTTGATGATTTCTTTGGTGGTTCAGGAGGTTTTGGTGGTTTTGAAGATATCTTTGACATGTTTTTCGGTGGTTCCAGATCAGGAAGAGGTCAACGTGTATCACAAGGAACCAGAGGCCAAAGGGGTCAGGATATTGCTGTCAACATCCGTATTAATTTAAGCGATACCATATCCGGGATAGAAAAGGAAATCGAATATGAACGTTATAATAAATGTGAAGCCTGTAATGGGACCGGGGCAAAAGATGGCACTTCATTTAAAACCTGTCCTGATTGCGGTGGACGTGGTGCCGTTGTGCAAGAGTCTCGTACTTTTTTTGGGAACATTCAAACCACCACCACTTGTCCCAGATGTGGCGGAAAAGGAAGGATAATCGAGCAGAGATGTCCTAAGTGTAATGGTGCCGGCAGATACAAGGAAAAGAAAAAGATCAAGATAAAGGTTCCTGCGGGTGCAACCAACGGATTGAAATTGAGAGTTGCAGGAGCTGGTCATGGCGGTGCCGGCCATGGAACTGATGGTGATCTGTATGTGATTATTTCCATACTGACTCCACCGGATTTGGTGAGAAAAGGTAAGCATATTTATTCAGAGGTTCGCGTTGATTATCTCCAAGCAATACTTGGAGCTGAAATTGACATCAATACCGTAGAAGGGCCGATCAAATACAAGTTAAAAGGTGGTGTTCAACCAGGAGAACAAATTAGAATCAAGGGGAAGGGAGTACCAGATTTGGGAACGGGTCTACGCGGTGATCAATACGTCAAGCTGAATGTGGAATTACCCAAAAAACTATCCAGAAAGGGAAAGAAGCTGCTAACCGAGGTTGCAGAAAACTCAGGAGTTAAAATATCTTAAATATTAGATTAAATATAGAGAAGTCAAGGGTTCAAAAATTTACCAAATGGTCAAATTTAAACCCTTGACTTTTTTTTACTAAATGGTAAAATCTATACTGAGAAAGTACAGAAAAATGGAGGAGAAATCATGACGATTAAACAGACTTTTAAACAGAAAGCACAAGGAGCAGTGATTGGACAACTTCTTGATCAGGCAATTGGTTTTGTTCATAAAAATCCACAGAAAAATTTTGGTAAACTCGTCAGCACCCTTGAAAAATTGGATAAGATGTTCCCTTCCGGAAACAATCAATTTGAAGCATTTTTAAATTGGGTGAATGCGAATCCCGGAAGTAAACAATGGTTTATTGAATTACTCTCAAGAGATGTAGAACAAGTCAAAACGTTTATGAGAAACATGTTTGTCAACGTTAGTTTGAAATGGATGCAGACCAACAATCAATTGCAGGAAAAGGAAGGCGTTGTTGCTCCCTACACCATTCTCATCAGCCCTACCATGCGTTGTAATCTCAGATGTAGGGGATGCTATGCCGGGGAGTATGCACAGGAAGGTGAGTTATCTTTAGATGAGACCAGAGATATTATCAATCAGGCAAAAGATCTTGGAACTCATTTCTTCACCATTCTTGGTGGAGAGCCATTTGTGAGGTTTTGGGAACTCGCAGATATTTTCGAAGAGAATTCCGACTGTCTTTTCCAGGTCTTCACCAACGGAACACTGGTTAGTGAGGAAGTTGCCGACAAATTAAAAGACTTGAAAAACGTTGTAGTGGCCTTTTCTGTCAATGGAGACAAAGAGGAAACGGATTATATGCGTGGAGAAGGCGTTTACGAAAAAGTATTGGCTTCCATGGAACGCATGAAGGAAAGAAATCTGCTCTTTGGTATGTCGTTGGTTCTGACCAGACACAATTACGATCTCATGACAGACCCGGACTTTTACATGTCCTGGCGTGACAAAGGAGTCGTTTACGCTTGGAACTTCCTTTTCATGCCAGTGGGTCGTGATCCCGAAGAAGCCGCAAAATTCATGCCATCACCGGAGCAACGTTACAAGTACGGTGAGTTTATTCAGAAATTCAGAAACGAAAAACCCATATACATCATGGATTTCTGGTCAGATGCCCCATTTGTCCACGGATGTATTGCCGGAGGTAGACGTTACCTGCACATCAATCACAAAGGCGATGTGGAACCGTGTATCTTTGCCCATTTTGCCACTGACAACATCCTGGAGAAATCCTTGCTTGATTGTTTGAAATCTCCGTTCTTCACGGACATCAGGGCACATCAGCCTCATACTGACAACTTACTCAGGCCATGTATGATTATTGATAACCCACAGGTTTTGAGAAACGCTGTTAAGAGGAACGGCGCGGAACCAACGCATGAAGGAGCCGAAGCAATTATCAATGAACTGGCACCTACACTGGATGCTTATGCCGAGGAGGCAGCACGAGTACTGGATCCCATCTGGGAAGCCGAATGGCAGAAGAGAATAGCGGATATTGAAACAAGGGGCAGTTCATATGGTGAAGGAATCGATAGACTTCAGGGAAGAATCGACAAAGAGGGCTTGAAGGAAAAGATGGATAAGCTGGAGAAAAACGATCCCGAATACGCCAAGCTGATCATGGAAAAAGAAGCATTGGCACAAGCGGATTACGACGAATCACCGATTCATAAGAAGATTATCAGAGAGAAAAAGAAAGTTACGGAATAAGGTTAATATAGCTAACAAAAAAAGACGGACTAAAAAAGTCCGTCTTTTTTTGTTAGCCTTTTCCAGACCCTAAACCCCAGACCCCAAACTCTCCTTTTTTTATTCTTCTGATCCTGTAGAACTGTTTTTCTCGTATTCTTCGCAAATATTCTGGATTTCGTTAACCAGAGTGTTGGCTTTCAGGGAATAATCGCAATTCCTTTCAGAGATCTGTTTATTCTTATGTTGAAATTCCACGGATTGTTCGCTAAAAAGACATATAATTACATATAATGCATTATATAAAGTGTTAAAGGTATTAATAAGGAGTGATAAGAATGAATAAAGAATATTATACCGTTCAGCAGATCTCACAGTTGTTGGATTTACACGAAAAAACGATTCAGCGCTATATTAGGGAAGGGAAAATCAAAGCCAAAAAAGTGGGGAAATCATGGCGCGTTACTAAAGAAAACTTGGATGAGTTTACCGGAACAGATGAAGAAGAGGATGATGGATCGGTTAAAGGGATAATAAAGAAAGGGATAGAGAAACGGGTTATGATATCGGCCGTAGTTGATGTCGATGAATGTACCAGAGAAGAAGCCATTCGAATCAGTAACCAAGTACATCCTGAAAGTGTTTGATTTTTAAGTCGGGTTCACTGATGGAGATAACATCCAAACGGATATAGTCCCAATCATTTTCATAATGGTGAAGATAATGACGCATGGTTCTTTCCAGTCGAAGCAGTTTTTGTTGATTGACCCTAAGGAAAGGTTCAGGAGTTTTTTTTCCGCCCTTTACCTCTACGAAAACCAATTCATTGCCAAAAGAACAGATCAAATCAATTTCTCCCAGTCTTGTACGATAGTTTTTTTCTATGATACGATACTTCTTTTTTTGCAAATACCGACATGCAATATCCTCATATCGCTTGCCTTTTTTAAGTGTATCGTTC
>JAYEGQ010000112.1:0-3339 GCA_034659095.1 Thermotogota bacterium | reverse complement strand
GCAAAGATATCATTATCACCGTCTCCTATCATAATAGCCCTTTTTGGATCTAAATGAAGATAATTTAGTAGCTCCAAAACGGCAATGCCTTTGTTTGTAGTTTTGGGGATGTAATCAAGATAGATAGAAAAAGATTTAAAAATATTCGTTTTATTAGAGAATAGTTTCTGACTTTCTTTTTCAATATCCGAAAGGAATTCAGGTTTTCCAATAGCTAGGATTTTATCAACCTTTCCACCACTTTTGATTAGATCTGTAAGATTATCAACCACATGATAATCCATACCTGCATGTACAGAATAATCCTTAATTTGATCATTATCTTCTTCAGTAATCAATTGATTGTTGATATAAACTTGACGGTGACAATTCTTTCTTCTGAGATATTCTATGATGTTAACCGCAGTGGTTGTTTCAATAAAATGGTGGAAGATTGGGGTTTCCTGATCGGGAAGTGTTATTAAACTGCCATTGTAACTCACTATTGGGAATTTATCACTTTCGAAATACTTCTCAATAATATGCTTAGCCGATCCCAGCATTCTTCCTGTGCAGAAAATGATAGATATTCCCCTCTTGTTGATTTTTCTCAATAGATTGACTGTTTTGTTTGAAATTCTCAATTTGTCATCTAAGACGGTACCGTCAATATCAAGAATCACTGTTTTGTATGTCAATACTTTTACTCCTTTCAGACTGATAAAAAATATTTTTTTCTGTATAGATTATATGATGTACTTGTGCTTTTGCTTAATTTGTTTGATTTCAGTGTTAAGTATGTTCAAAATTTCTTTGGAGCTTAAACCCACATCATCCAGTAATTCTGATCTTTTTCCATGCGGAATAAAATTATCCATTCCTAGAATTTTAACAGCTTTGATCTGATGATTGTATCTATTTCTGAGATAATTGACAAGATTTTGTCCAAAGCCTCCTGTTCGTATTCCTTCTTCTATCGTTATCACAATTTTTTGTTTTTCTGATTCAAATAATTTATGAATCAGCTGATAATCCATTGGTTTAACGGATGTAACCTTCACCAAATTCACCGGAAAATCTACCAGATCGATTACATTTTGACAGTTTTTATAAGTTGTTCCTACGGCAAAAATGATGATTTCATTATCATTTTCTTTTTCATTCGAATGAATAAGTCCCCAACTTTCAGGATTCATTTTTACATTATGAATGATCAAGTTGTTGATGTCTTCGTACGTGATTGTTTCCTTTTCGCGAGGATAGCGTATAAACACAGGTGATTGAATGTTCCAACCGTCACGTGAAAGATAATTCATAATTTTAATAAGGCTTTGTATAGAATCAGGAGAGTAGAGTTTGATGTTTGGTATGGGATTCAGCATAACGATATCAAATGTTCCGTGATGAGTTGGTCCATCACTTCCAACAAGCCCAGCTCTGTCAACACCAATTATCATTGGGATTTTTTGCAAGGCGATATCATGAATAATTTGATCGTATGCTCTTTGAAGAAAGGTGGAATAAACTGCATATACCGGATGAAACCC
Source organism: Thermotogota bacterium (assembly GCA_034659095.1). Classification (GTDB taxonomy): domain Bacteria; phylum Thermotogota; class Thermotogae; order MWEM01; family MWEM01; genus JASUTC01. The sequence continues at coordinate 1,813 of JAYEGQ010000112.1, read as the reverse complement.
TTTTAAGGCCAGACCAGCGGCAAAAACCAAAGAACTTTGTTCAGTGATTCCCAAATCAAAAAATCTTTCTTCACAACTTTCTTTAAAATGATAAAGCCCTGTACCGATATCCATCGCTGAAGTAATGGCAACTAATTTTTCATCATAATCTGCAAATTTTGCCAATGTGTATCCAAAGGCATCGCTGAATGAAAGCAGTTGGGTAGTATTTTTTTCGCCGTCATTGACTTTTTCATGGGGACTGACACCATGAAAAATATTTGGTTTTTTCTCAGCATATTCTATTCCGCACCCTTTTTTGGTGTGGATGTGTAAAACAACAGGCTTTTTATATCCCTCTTTGATATTATTTAAAACTCTGATTAAGGTTTCAAGATCATGACCATCAATTGGACCAAGGTATTTAAAACCCATGGCTTCAAAAATCGAATCCGGCAAAAGGTTGTGTTTCATGTTGTCCCGAATCCATTCCAGGATGGATTCTAACCCGGTTAAATGTGTTTCATGCAAAAAAGTTTTTAATTGCTTTTTAAAGGTATTGTACCCCTTACCCGTTCTGATGAGGGAAAAATTATTGGCAAAAGAGCCTACATTATCGGAAATGGACATACCGTTGTCATTAATGATGATCTTCAGATTACTTTTCTGTCCTGCAACTTGATTTAAGGACTCCAACGCATTACCTGAAGTTAAGGCTCCGTCACCGATGACTGCGATCACTTCACCTGGTTCTCCAGAGAGTCTTTTGGCTTTTTCAAATCCCAGAGCAGCGGCTATCGAAGTACCAACATGTCCTGCTCCAAAAGAATCATATGGGCTTTCAAAAACATTTGTGAATCCACTTAACCCTTCCTTTTTTCTAATGGTCTGAAATAATGGCGCTCTCCCCGTTAGAATTTTGTGTGTATACGTTTGATGCCCGGTGTCCCATACCAACATGTCCTTTTCGGGAAAATCAAATACACGATACAACGCTAAGGTCAATTCTACAGTTCCCAAATTCGAGGAAAGATGTCCTCCATTTCGATGAACCGTTTCCACGATGGCATTTCGAATTATTGAAGCATAGTCTTGTAATTCAGATATATCCGTAGCCTTGATTTCATCTATTAAGTTTTTTTTGAAAAACAAATCGGTCTTTTTTTCATACATCTTCAAGACTTCTTTTGATTTCTTCAATTTTAATTTCTGATTCTTTTAGCCTCTTTTGGGCTTTTTTGTACAGTTCAACAGCATACTGATATTTTTTTATTGAATCTTCTAAAGAAATATCATCTTGTTCAAGTTCTTTTGTTATATTTGCCAGCTCTTTTAGTAGTTCTTCAATCTTTTTTTTCGTTGCCACTTTATCCCCTCTATCTCTTTTTTATCAGTTCCTGTATTTCAGAACGAGCCTTTCCATCTTTTAAAAAGATTTGTACTGAATCTCCTGTTTTCAATTGTACCACACTATTTACAGTAATCCCGTCCTTTTCGATTCTGGAATAACCTTTTTTTAGATATCTATTTGGATCATTAGATCTTATTTTCTCCAAATTGACAACCAACTCTGTTTCCGTTTTTTTGAATTTTAATGAAGTGGTGGGTTTTTGAAGACTTTTTTTAAAGTACATTAATTGGTTGGCTTTTTCTTTCGTTTTGTTACGAATAACATTTGAAATTCGTTCGAGTTGAGTGTTTATATTAATCAGACCATTTGAAATGACTTTTACGGGATCCAATCGATTAATTAACTTTATGGTTTGATTCAGTTCTGTTTCCCGTTCTACCTTTTTTCTTTGAATCAAAAGTGAAATCTTTTCCAATTCACTTT
>JAYEGQ010000111.1:0-17173 GCA_034659095.1 Thermotogota bacterium | reverse complement strand
TTATACAAAATTAAATCCGGGATCATAGATATAATTTATATCTATGATAACTTAATGAAAACACTTTCTATACACTAATAATAAAGGTTTATAAGGATTCATAGATATAAAATAACGGGACTGCAGGATTTACAGTTACTGTATATCTTACTGGCCCTATAGGCCCCACAATACAACTTGCCGCCATAAAACTAATCGAAACAAAAACAATGACACTCACCAACAAAACCGTTAACAACGCCTTTCTCATAAACATCACTCCCTTTTTTAAGGTTAATGTACCTTATTCAACGCCAATCTCCTCAATGACCTTGATATAACTGTCATATCTGCTGGATAAAATCTCACCTTCTTGAACCGCCTCTTTCACCGCACAACCGGGTTCGTTGATGTGTGAGCAATTTTCATAAGCACAATCTTGTGAAAAATTCATCAAATCCGGCATCAAAAATCGGATACTTTCCTCTTTGAAACCCGTTAAATCAAGAAAGGCAAAACCCGGTGTATCTGCGATCAATCCGCTTTCTCCAATCCTGAGTAATTCCGTGTAGGTTGTGGTGTGTTTTCCCCTTTCCAATTGCTGGGAAAGCACCCCTTCTTTAAGTTTCAACCCAGGGTCAACGGCATTCAACAAACTGCTTTTACCTACGCCTGACATGCCTGCCAAGGTGGACGTTTTCCCGTTGAAAATCCGTTTTAATAGACCCAAGCCTTCTCCGGTTTTTGCGCTGGTTTGAATAGTTGTGTAATGGCCTGAATAATATTCTATCAGTCGCTGCTGCTCTTGTTTCTCCTGTTGATTCAAAAGATCAGCCTTGTTAAATACCAAAACACTCTCTATGTCTTGGAACTCAGCCATGATTAAAAATTTGTCCAAAGTCAAAAGTGAAATCGGCGGATGCGATACTGTTAAGACGAGGATCACCTGATCAATATTCGCAATTTTTGGTCGGTCTAATTCATTTTTTCGGGGGAGTATGTTTTCAATTCTCCCCTTCATATCTTGAAAGCCAAAGTACTCTACAATATCTCCTACAATGGGTCTGATTCCCTGTTTCTTGAATTTACCCCTTAACGTGCAGGTATATCTTTTCCGGGTCTGATTATCAATCACATCCAGCATATTGGAATGAAACCGGACCACTATTGCCTGGCGTCTATCCATTCATCGCTTCCTTCCCTTTTTAAAATCCCCATCATAATCAGGTCTTGTACCCTACCGTCTTCAAACCTTACGGCTTTTCTTCTGACCCCTTCTATGCTAAAACCATATCTTTTATAAAGATTTATCGCCCGTTTATTGGAGTGCATAACAAAAAGCGTCATCCTTTTTATTACTTTATTATTTTGCCCCCATCGCATGATCTGATCCATGAGCATGGAACCGATGCCCCGGCCAAAATAATCTTTATGAACGGAGAGCCCAAATTCTCCATCGTGCATATCTCTTGATCTGTTCCCCCCCACAAAATTAAGCATGCCAATGACTTTATCCCGTTCCACGGCGATGAAAAAGACGGAATTTTCTCTTTGATCGTGGAGTTTAATCATCTGTTTCTCATAAGTAACATCCAGTTTCATCTCGTCGGTTTTAGAGATCATATACAAAAACCGATCTTGGTTTTCCTTAATGTATTGGATGATGGCCTTTGCATCACTTTCTTGAGCTTCTCTGATAATCACTGATTTGGCTTTGTACATCGATTTATTATATCTTTAAATGATCTCTAATAACCATTTCATCAATTCGTCCGTAAAGCATGGCATGGTAACCGTTGTCCACCTGTTAATCAACCTCCTGTAATCTGTTTAAAAAATTCTTTAAGTCGTCTTTTAATAAAGCTTCAAGATAATATTCTTTTTCTTGTTCCAAATCGAAAAAAGACATCTTGCAACAGTGTAAAAACTGTCTTTTAAGTCCCAGAGAATTCAATTTGTGATTGATTTCTCTATTACCGTATTTGTCATCTCCGGCTACAGGATAACCTGCTTCGGACAAATGTCTCCTGATTTGATGCTTTCTGCCCGATTCGATGACTACCTTTGCCAAAGTGAAATTCATTTCAGTGCTATTTTCCAGGACATACAATGCCAAAGGAATTACCCTGGAAACAGCCCATTTATCATCAATTGGATTATCACAAACGAATTCTTTCATAACCGTTCCGGAAAACAACACCATATATTCCTTGTAAACATTTTTATCCGCGATAAGTTTTGAAAGTCTGCGTGCCAATGAACGTTTTTTGGATATCAACAAAACTCCCGATGTATCTCGGTCAAGCCTGTGAACCAAATAAGGATCAAAGCCCTTCCTTTGTCCATAGTACATTAAGCCTTCGATCAACGTAGCACGATTCTCTTCACCGGTTCCCGGATGAACCGATACACCGGCATCCTTGTTAATAGCCATTAAATCATCTTCTTCCATGATGATGTCCAAGTCCATATCTACCGGTTTCAATTCCCTTTTACCGTCAGTATTACGCTTGATTCGTTCTTTCATGGTTTTGTCGGAGGGCAACCAAACGGAAACTTCATCACCTATTTGAAGGGTGGAAGACGGGTCCTTAACCCTTTTTCCATTTACCTTCACATCCCCTTTTCGAATAATCTTGTAAAGGGAAGCCAGTTTATATTCCTCTAAGGCTTTTCTTAGAAATTTATCCATTCTGTTAAAATAAGTCTCTTCGGTTACTATTAACGTCTTTCTCAAATCATTTTTCCTTTCTTTAGATAAAGAGGTTAGGGTTTGAACCAGGTCTTGTAAGAATTTAAAAGTAAAAATCAAGCTGAAACCCTTTGAAACCCTCAAAAGAATCATTGGAATATGTTTCCATTAAGACTCCGTTGAAACTCGATTGTTTTTTAAAAAGACCAGTATTCGGTAGGATCTCAATATCTCCTTTTTTTCCACCTTCAACGGTTTCCCATAGAATCTCTCTGGCCGCAACGCCGTATTCACTGAATTCAAAGAGAACAGGAGCCTTGGGAAACAACCTTTTAAAATGTGTACTGTTAATATAATTATTTTTTTTATTAGATATTACATGTTGCTTTATTTTTGTATCTTTTTTACTATCATTTTTTAAGTCGATCAATTCTTTTTGGAATTTATCAAATTGTCTGATATCAGATGTCTTGTCTTCAGCCAGTAATTCTCTAAAACGCTGGTATTTCAACATCAGTGAGGAAGAATTATTATTCTCTTTTATTCGCCTTAAAAGTAAAGACAGAATATTATCCTGGATGCGTTTATCATAATCGGTACGCCTTATTGGAATAGCAGCAGTCTGTGCAGCTGCACTGACCATAAGTTTTCCTCCCTAAATTCTTAATCACCTTTATAGTATGATTATATCACTTTTTCGGAGAAACTTAGCCTAAATTATCGACTTGATTGTAAATATTGTTTGAAATCTCTGGCAAGCTTTGCAATGGCATAGAGAATGACGATAAATTCTAACCTACCCAAAAACATGCCAATGGTTTGAACCCAAATGACAGCATTCGGAGCTGTCGTACTGGTTATTCCCAAAGACAATCCTACAGTAGAAAGGGTGGAAGCATATTCAAACGCGGATTCCATAAGTTCGTTCCCGTGGGCAACCAATACCCCCACACCGATTACGTAATTGAGAAAATAAAGGGTTGAAAAGATCAAAATGCTTTTTAGAAGTGCACTGTCAATCTTAAATTCAATATTACCCTTACAAGCTGAGGCGTATCGAATCGTTCCTTTGGGTAAGAAGAACTTTTGTATTTCAATCCAAATAGCCTTAAAAATCACAAAAATTCTAAATAGCTTTAAACCACCGGATGTGGAGTCCATCATTCCACCAAAAATCATCAGCAAGGTAAGCATAAAAAGAGGATAATGATTCCAGATCGTTAAATCGGTAGTGGCAAATCCGGTACCCGTAAGAGCCGATACTGCTTGAAACACTCCGTGTCTGATGGATTCACTGAGATTACCGTAGATACTTCCAAACACACTTCCAACAATTAACGGGATGAAGAGAAGAAGGATAAACAAATATGTCCAGGGTTCAACATTTTTCCTGAGTTGGCGAAAATCTCCTGACCACAAAAGATAATGAATCCCAAACCCGGTTGTACCTAGGGTCATCAAAACAATTGTGACGATTTCTACAGGAACACTGTTAAAACCCCCAATACTTGAATGACTGGTGGAAAAACCTCCGGTTGCAAGTGCAGTCAACGCATGATTAAAGGCGTCAAAAGGAGCCATACCAGCTAGTATATACGCAATAATACCGGCACAAGCATATGAAAAATAAATCACCAAAATGATCTTGGCGGATTTTTTGATATGAGGCTGGAGATTATCCATTCGCCCTTCAGCGGCATATACACCCGAACTGACTCCTCCACCAATTGAAGAAAGCATGATGATGGCAAATCCGGCACCGCCAAAATACTGCATCAAACTTCGCCATACGAGAAATAATTTGGATATACGCTCTTCATGAACAAGTGTTAATCCCGTGGTAGTCCATCCGCTTGTGCTTTCAAAGATGGCATGGGAAAGATTTAACATGTTTGAAAACACAAATGGAAGGGCTGAAAAAAAGACTGCCCCCAGCCAAACGAAAAAGATAATAATAGCTCCTTCGTGTATGGTTAATTTACTGCTTTGAGTCCCCTTACCAAAAAAGAACCAAAGGACATATCCCAATAAAAAAGAAATGGAAGCTGATTCGACAAAACAAAGGGCATTTGTTAATTCTTCGGGGTAAAAGATGCAAAAGATCAATGGAAGGAGTAATATAAGAGCGAAGCTCATGAACATCCATCCAAGACTGCCTAAAATGGTCTTATACTGGACTTTAAGATAACTTTTATAAGCCATGTTAATCCTTCCCGGAGATGATCTTTACCGTTTCCGTTTGTACGGAAGGCTTACACATGATTGCCAATCTGTCGCCGGTTTTTAAAACTGATTCTCCATGAGGAACAATCAACTCTTCATCCCTGGTGATAGCACCCACAATTGATCCTTTGGGTAATCCAAGGTCTTTCAGCATAATGCCATTTGCGGGAAAATCCTCCTCTACGGTTAACTGAAGGACAAGACCTTTTCCTTTTTCAAAAGACATGATATTCGTTAATTTGGAAGAAACTTGCTGTTCAATTAAACCGGAGAGCATCTCGGTCATACTAATAACATTTTCTATGCCCAGCCTGTTAAAAACTTCAACATTCTCAGGATCGTTGACAAGGGTGTAGACATCCATTACCTTCAAAACTCTTTTACACAACTGGGATATGATGAGATTATCTTCATCTTGAGGAGTTAGTGCAAGAATGATGTCGTTTTCAAATATTTCAGCCCTTTGTAAGATTTCTATCTTACTGGCATCCCCATGAATGATAAGCGCTTTGATATCTCTTGCCATTTCATCACAAAAGGCCTTATCTTTATTAATGACAACTACGTTGGAGCCTTTTGAAATGAGTAATTTCGCCAAATTATAAGTTATTCTTCTTCCACCAGCTAATATTATTTTCATCACTATTCTCCAACAATCTCTTCAAAAGTTCTTTCGAAAACACTCTCCGCAAGTAACATCGGAATGATCACCTTTACATTGATTTGTTTGAAAAGGGGGACGTTATCGGGATTATAAATCCTCGCTACCACGTAAGGGATTTGATAGACTTCTTTTGCCACCTGGGAAACCATGTAGTTGATATTATCGTTGTTTGTAAAGGCCAAAACCATATCTGCCTTGTCTATTTTTGCCTTTTTTAGCGATTCGATCTCAGTGGCGTTACCCACTATGGTAAAACCTGTGAATTCTTGTGAGAGATGTTCAAAGCTGGCTTCATGTTTATCCACAACAACCACACTGTGCCCTTTATTGGAAAGATTTCCGGCAATTTTTGAGCCCAATCTGCCACAACCTACTATGATAATATAAAGATTAGCTTTCTTCGCCATTTTCCTGTTCATTTTTCTTTGAAGAGTTGTTTTTGTTTCCATGTTCAGTGAGAATTTCTTCCAGCAGTTTTTTGGCGGGTTCATAGCCTTCATCTAAGGAATAAGAGGCTTTTAAATGCTTGATAGCTTTTAATTCACTACCTTCCTTGAGATACTTCAGTCCCATTAGATAATGAGGGATTGGAGAGGATGGATATGATGAAAAAAGAGAAGCCAGGTATTTCTCCGCACCACTGTAAGCATTTTGTTGGATAAGGCCTTTTACATATTGGGCTGTTTCCTTGATATCGATTCTTTGTTTTATCATTTCTTTCGCAGCATTTTTAATTTCATCAGGTGTAAACGGTTTGGTAATAAAATCTAAGATTCCCTTTTGAAAACACTTGATAACCTTTTCAGCATCAGTATAAGCAGATACAACCACTCTGGGGGTATTCATGGATTCCTCATTCATGGCATCAAGCAAATGAAACCCGTCCATACCCGGCATTCTTAGATCGGTAAAAACACCATCGTATTTTTTTTCAAACAAGGCCCTCAGAGCTTCTTCGCCGTTTGCAACTGTATTGGATTCATACCCCATTTCTTCAAGCGCTTTCTTAATCATATTTCTTATCTGAGTTTCATCATCCACAATTAAAAAGACTGGCATATTCCAACTCCTAAAAAAACAAAATCCAAATTCATTATAACATCATTTTATTATTCTTTTTCAGGCATCAGGTAAAATCCTGAGTCCATCCATTAAATAGACCATATTCTTCCAAGAAATCAACGGCTTGCGAATACTCCCTTTCCGTTATCTTCCTGTTGATATCTGAAAATTCTTTTGCTTTGTGCACTGGAAAATATTGAGACATCAGCGAAATATGGACAGATGGTGATAATTCTTCGGAGATAAAAGCCATAGCCTCCTGTGTACCCGATACCCCATCGGGAAGGACCAAATGTCTAATGATCAAACCCCTGGAGCCTTTTTGTCGGTACATTTCTCTAATGGATCTTTGAGCTTGTGTCCAATAATCTTTCACCCCGGAATATCTTAAACCCATTTCATTATTTGTGTAGCGAATATCTGCCAAATAAATATCCACAATTCCTTCCAGCAATTGAATAATTTCAAGGTTTTCGTAACTGCTGGTATTGTAAACGATGGGTATTGTTAACCCTTTAGGGATAGCATAAAGGAGTGCTTCAACAATGCTTGGAAGATGTGGCGCAGGTGTAACTAAATCAAGATTTGAACAACCTTTTTTTTGTAAACCCAGAAATATTTCTCCAAGTTCACAGGAAGTATAATCCTTTCCGTTGTTCTTTTGACTGAAGGCAAAATTCTGACAATAACAACATTTCATGGAACACCCTGAAAAGAAAACAGCACCTGCTCCGCTTCCCTGAATGAGTGGAGGCTCTTCTCCGGTATGAACAACAGCGTTCGTTAACCTCGCCTTTTCAGACTGCATGCAAATGCCTCTTGCTTCTTTCCTGTTGACACAACAATTCCTTGGACACAGTTTGCAAGAATGAATATTTTTTTTAAGTTTTTGGTAAATCTTTTCAAGTTGGCCGGAGTGAAATGTTGAAAGATAACGTCCCTTCTCGGGTAGTTCCATCGTAACTGCCCCCTTTTTCAAAAAACAACCAATGATAACACAAAAGCCCTCACTTGCGTGAGGGCTTTTTATTATTTAAAGTTTTTTTCTTTATTTCAATCTAATTTTTACCGATGTTGCATTTGCCAAATTATCACTAACTGGACATCTGCTTTCAACGACTTCAAGCCATTTATTTAGTGTTTCCTCATCAGCATCTGACTCCACGTTAGCCTTGACAATGATTTCTTGATAACCGGATCTCACATTTTTGTCTTTTCCCATGAAACCTGCTGGATTTAATTCGCCTTCAACATCAAATGATAAAGCTTTGATTTCAAATCCCATTTCTTTGGCAACCATATTTCCTACAACATTAAGACAACCTGCGAGGGCTGCTAAAACATATTCAACTGGATTAGCACCATCATCTGTCCCACCAAGATTTGCAGGTTCATCCACAATCATGGTGAATTTACTGGCGTTTACCTTAACTTTTGTTGGGTTCTCTCTTTCTGCGTGTACTGAAAATTTTACGTTTGGCAATTTCATCAACTCCTAAGTCATTTTGTGGTATCATTGCAGTTGACGCAAAGATAGTTAACTATATTTCATATTTAATAATAGGTGAAAAATATTGAAGGTTACAGTTTGTTTACTTGCTGCGGGTGAATCGTCCAGGTTTAGGGGGGAAAAGCTCCTACATATGTATTGCGAAAAAACAATAACCGAACATGTGTTAGACAAAATAAACAACTTGAACGATAACGACTCAATTTCTTTTCAGAAAATCGTTATCACAAAGCCGAGTCTTATTAGTTTTTTTCAACTAAAACTTTCTAATAATTGGATTATTATCAATAATGACTCCTATAAAGAGGGAATGTCTACCTCACTGAAATTAGCGGTTTGGGAAGCCATTCGCAATAAAGCCAACTATCTTCTCCTTTTTTTGGCTGACATGCCCTTGATCAAGCAAATGACCATTAATCACGTTATAGAAAAGATTCAAGAATTACCCGGAAAAATCATTCGACCTTTTTATAATGATCAACCCGGGTTTCCGGTTGCATTACCAAAGATTCTTTTTGAGGAATTAATTCTTTTAACAGGTGATGTAGGTGCAAAGCCTTTAATAGAAAAGCACAAAGAGCTTTTGTATCTTGTAGATTGTAAGGATTCAGGGAGTATATTCGATATAGACGAAGATATATGGAGTATAAAAGAGTAATAATAGAATAATTGTTGTTATTTACTATATATGGTTTATTATAGACTATTATTGAGTTTGAATATAAGAACAAATTTTAGTATCATACATTTAGCACTTAAGGCACGAGAGTGCTAAAATTTAAGGAGGTGTCACGATGAGAATTAAACCTTTAGGTGACAGAGTTTTAATCAAGCCTATTACAGAAGAAAAGAGAACAGAAGGGGGACTCGTTCTTCCCGATACAAGCAAGGAAAAGCCTCAAAAGGCAGAAGTGATCGCCATAGGAAAACTTGAAGATGTGGATTTAAACGTGGGCGACAGAGTGATCTTCTCCAAATACGCCGGTACGGAGATCAAAATTGATTCAGACGATTATATCCTGATCGATTCCGGCGATATACTCGGCCTCATTGAAGGTTAAGAGTCGATTAAACAATAAAAGGAGGAAATTGTTATGGCAAAAGTAATGAAATTTAATGAAGAAGCAAGAAGAAAATTGCAAGATGGTATGAATCAGTTGGCAGACGCCGTAAGAGTTACGCTTGGACCCAGAGGCAGGAATGTCGTTCTTGAAAAGAGCTGGGGAAGCCCTACAGTAACAAACGATGGTGTGTCAATCGCAAAGGAAATAGAACTTGAGGATAAATTTGAAAACCTTGGTGCTCAGTTATTGAAAGAAGTAGCTTCAAAGACAAACGATGTTGCAGGTGACGGAACAACAACAGCAACAGTACTTGCCAGCTCAATCGCAAAAGAAGGTATGAAGAACATCGCTGCCGGAACCAACCCAATGGTCATGAAAAGAGGAATAAAAGCGGGAGTCGATGCTGCTGTTGAAAGCATCAAAGGTGCCAGCAAAAAAATCGAAAGCAAGGACGACATTGCACATGTTGCCGCTATCAGTGCCAACAATGATGATGAAATCGGTTCCTATATTGCTGAAGCAATGGATAAAGTAGGAGAAGATGGCGTTATCACAGTTGAGGATTCAAAAACAATGGATACATTCGTTGACTTCGCTGAAGGTATGCAATTTGACAGGGGATATATTTCACCTTATTTCGTAACGGACACAGAAAAGATGGAGGTAGTTCTCAAAGAACCCCTTATCCTGATTACCGACAAAAAAGCTACAGCTATTAAACCAATCGTCCCACTTCTTGAAAAAGTTGCACAGTCAGGAAAACCGTTACTCATCATCGCTGAAGATATTGAAGGCGAAGGTCTTACCACATTGGTTCTCAACAAACTAAAGGGTACTTTGGATTCTTGTGCCGTTAAAGCACCCGGATTCGGAGACAGAAGAAAAGCCATGCTTCAGGATATTGCCATCCTCACAGGCGGAACAGTTATCAGTGAAGAAGTTGGATTGACCTTGGAAAACGCAACTTTAGATGATCTTGGGCAGGCTAATGTCATCAGAATCAAGAAAGATGACACAATCATTGTAGACGGACATGGAGAAGTTGAAGAAATCAAAGAGAGAATTAATCAGATCAAAAAGCAGATTGAAAATACTACATCCGATTATGAAAAAGAAACACTTCAGGAAAGAATGGCAAAACTCTCTGGTGGCGTTGCAGTTATCAAAGTTGGAGCAGCCACAGAAACAGAACTGAAAGAGAAAAAACACAGAATTGAAGACGCACTCAGTGCAACTAGGGCTGCTGTTGAAGAAGGAATCGTTCCCGGTGGCGGAGTCACATTATTGAGAGCGAAAAAAGCAGTCGAGGCCATTGCTGAGACACTTTCAATTCCTGAAGAAAAAATCGGCGCATTGATCGTTGCAAGAGCATTGGAAGCACCTCTGAGACAGATTGCACTTAACGCAGGTGTTGACGGATCTATCATTATCGAAAAGATCAACAGCAACGATGACGTGGAATTTGGTTACGATGCCATGAAAAACCAGTACAGAAACCTGGTTGATGCCGGTATCATTGACCCAACAAAGGTTACCAGAAGCGAATTACAGAACGCTGCATCCATCTCTGCCATGTTACTCACAACAGAAGTCCTCATCGCAGACAAACCGGAAGAAAACGACGGTGGCTCAATGCCTGCCGGCGGAATGCCCGGTGGCGGCATGGGCGGCATGCCAGGAATGATGTAATAAAAAAATAGAATTTTCTTGAAAGGCGGGGAAACCCGCCTTTTTTATTATAGAAATCCACACAAGATGATATAATAAACCCATATTTTATCTGGAGGGAATGAAATGTCAAAACCTGAAAAGATGGGGGATTTTTTTAAGGCACGTGTGAATGGTTATGATGAACACATGCGGTTGAATGTGGACGGATGCAAGCAGATATATATCGTGGTCGCAAATCCCATTGAAAAAACCCAAAAACCTGTCAATATATTGGAACTTGGTTAATACCTGTATTTTTAAGTGTCAAGAAATACTGTGATTATTCGGGAGGTTGATCCATGTACGAAAAAAAAGAGGCTTTTAAGGCCAGAATCGAGCAGAGAATTGATGAAATTACTGCTTTGATGATAAAAAATAGAAAGATTATCGAAAACTGGAAATTTACCGTTGAAGATTCTTTATACCCTCCTGTTGAGGGTTGGCAACATTGCCAGCAGCATCAACTTTGGGAAAGCACAGGAGAAGTGCCAGTCTGGTTTGAGACCTCTTTCCAAATTCCTAAAAGGACAGAATATGAAGATGTTTTGCTGGATGCCTGGCTTGGAGGTGAAAGCCTTGTCTTTATAGATGGTAAACCCTTTGGTGAGTTGAACCCATATCATCGTTCTGTCAATCTTAACGTGTATTCAGATTCAAAGCGTCATACACTGTCCATACAAGTGGTTCCGCATCTTCTCTTTGGTGAAAAATCGACAAAAAGGCAATTTGAACATGCCCATCTTTTAATCATAGATAAAAGAATCAAACAATTTACCGACAAACTTCGTATCAGCTTGGAAACAGCCTTTTACAGTAAAGAACAACAGCTATGTGAAGGTCTTTATATGTTATTGGAAAAGGTTCTAAAACTTGTAAACCTTCCCAGGGATACTGAAACATATTCAACAACACTTATGGATAATCATTCAATAAGAGAATATATACAAAAAAAATATATTTCAGAAGATCTCAATTATTCTGAAGGTCAGGAAATATCAATAGAATTATGTGGAAGAATAGAACATGCTGAAAAGGTTTTAACAAAGGGGTTGAAAATCTTAAAAGGGGCATTCCCCGCACAAGGAGAGATATCCGGAGTCGGTCATGCTCATATCGATTATGCATGGTTGTGGCCCATATCTGAAACAAAAAGAAAAATACCCCGGACTTTCTCCAACGCTATCAACATATGTCATCGATACGAGAATTTTATTTTCGCCCAGTCATCAGCACAAATGTATAAGGATATCTTAGAGCTTTATCCGGAGCAAATGCAATCCATCAAAGAGCTTGCCCGGCAAAAAAAATGGGAACCGGTTGGCGGGGCCTGGGTGGAACACGACTGCAATATCCCCTCTCCGGAATCGCTTATCAGGCAAATGTATTACGGACAGAGGTTTTTTAAGGAGCATTTCGGAAATTATTGTCAAGTCGCCTGGCTACCGGACGTTTTCGGTTTTCCTTGGACGCTGCCACAAATCTTAAAAAGTGCGGGCATGGACTATTTCTTTACTACAAAACTTTCCTGGAACGAAAAGAATCCTTTACCCCATGATGCCATGATATGGAGGGGACTTGACGGGACAGAAGTCCTTTATAGAAGTTTTAAAAACAACCAAGGTTACAATGCTCGCTTAGATCCCGAAACCCTCTTGGAAAACTGGAAGAATTATCGTGAAAAGGTGATCGTTCCCATGAGTTTTATCACGTTTGGTTATGGTGACGGGGGCGGTGGCCCAACGGATCAACAGTTGGAAAACTATGAAATACTGAGGGATATGCCCGGTCTACCTAAAATACAACAGAGGACTGCAAAAGAACATTTTGATAAATCAAGTGAATATATGAATCAAATGGAAGTCTGGGATGATGAACTGTATCTGGAATTCCATAGGGGAACTTACACCACACAAGCCAGGACAAAAAAGCTGCATAAACAGGCTGAAGATTCACTGATATCTTTAGAATATCTGAACACTGTATTGGAAAAACCTGAAGTTTATCCCCATGAGAAGATTGACGGATTATGGGAAACGGTACTCAAAAACGAATTCCACGATATCTTACCCGGTTCTTCCATACCGGAAGTCTATGAAGATGCCGAAAAACAGTTGAATGAAGTTTGTCAAAAAGCACAAACTTGTCAAAAGGATCTCCTGAAAGAAAAATCAACACACAGCAACGATTATCTGAGTGTTTTTAACCCTTGTGAATACGAAAGAGAAACGACCTTTACCGTGGAAGGAGAAACAGCTTGGCTTTTAAAAACACCGGATGGAGAGACATTAATCCCATATCAAACCTGTGACGACCGGTTTTTATATCATGCCAAGCAACTGATAAAACCTTTTTTAACGCTTTCTTTCTTTAAAGAAAAGATTGTCAAACCACTAAATGAAACACACGATAAAACATTAAATTATGAAAACCAGTATTACAAAGCCCACATTACACAGACAGGGGCCATCCAAATATTTGACAAGTGCTCTCAAAGATATCTCTTCAAGGATGCGGGTAATATTCTTCGTCTATACGAGGACATCCCTATGTTTTGGGATGCATGGGACAATGCTGTGAATTATAAAGAATATGAGCATAGCCTTTCAGCTTCTGCCGTTAATGTTATAGAATCAAACGATTTAAGAAAAGTGATAGAAGTTGTTTATATCAGAAAAAAGACAAGCATTAGACAACGGTACATTTTTAATCAATTTGAAAGTGTCGTTCTGGTTGAAAACAACATTGACTGGCATCACCGAAGAATGATGCTAAAAGCCGATTTCGACACAACGGTTTTAAGCAGAAGAGCCAGTTTTGACCTGGGAGCAGGTTATATTTTTAGAAACACCCACAAAAACACCGATATGGAAAAGGCCAGATTTGAAGTTCCCGGTCATCGCTGGGTGGATATTTCAGAAAAAGATTTTGGCGTAGGCATTCTCAACGATTGTAAGTACGGTTATTCTACTGATCAGGGGAAAGTATCCCTCACCTTGTTAAGGGGTCCAATTAATCCTTCAGTATTTGCCGATGAGGGAGAGCATACATTTACATACGCGATTAGTTCTCATCTGTTGGCAGATAATCTCCCCACTATCAAGAATGCCAGAAAGTTAAATAAACCGTTATTGGTGTTCAACGGAAAAATACAAGAGCTGGAAGGTTTTGGGTTGAATATTGCATGCGATTCTTTACAGGTTATGTGTTTTAAAAGAAATCAAAACGGTGGTTTTGTTTTAAGACTGTGCGAAGTGGCAGGATCACGTGGTTCATCAAAAATCCGATTGAATGGAAAAGAAATATCATCTGTTTACAATGCAAGTGTTTTGGAAGAAAAACAAGAAAAGATCGAATTAACAGACAAAGATTCTTTCACTTTAGCATACGAACCGTTTAAAATTTATACCTTTATCATTGATTAAAAAAGGTGAGAAAAGTTGAAAATCTTTAATTTTTTGGATGAGGGTTTTAAGAAACATAAGAAACAATTCATTTTGCAATCACTGATGACAGTGGGTGTAGTATCCATGGTACTTCTGTTTCTTGATTTGCTGGCAGATGGGATTGTTGTTGCATCAATTGGAGCTAGTTCTACTATTGCCTTCGGAAACCCACACGATAAAACCGCTAGTCCAAGATATCTCATTGGTGGATATACATTTGGAGTCATCAGCGGAGGTTTTTGCTGCCTTGTGGCTTTTGGTCTTGATCAATTAGTGCCTGGCTTCAATTCTGGCATTGTGATGGCCTTATTAGGTGCTTTTTCAGTGGGGTTAACGATGTTTTTGATGGTTATCACCAATACAGAACACCCACCTTCCTCGGCATTGGCACTTGGATTGGTATTAAATGGCTTTTCGGTGTTATCGGCCGCTGTAGCCATTATAGGGATCACTTTAATCTCCCTGACTCAACGATTATTAAAAAAACACATGCTTGATTTATACTAAGGTTTTCTTCAGGCCACGTCTCTTTGCTCCTAAAGCTTATGTTCATTCTATCTAAATCGTAAAGAGCCCTATTTAGACTAAGAAGTTTCGCTAAGTACTTTAAATGTACGTTTTAAGTATACCTTTAAAAGTTCTTGCCTGTATTCTTGAGACAGTCCAAAACCTGTTGAAACCTTGGCGTTTTCAACTCTTCCTAAAATTTTATCCGTTTTTCCAACCAACTCATTCACCGCCAAACCTTTGAGCATCTCTTCAACTTCAACAAAGCTTTTGGCATAACCCGGTCTTGCTCCATAGGAGATACCGGCTTCGAGTATTCGGCCATTCTCCACACAAGCACAAAGATAAAAATTGAACTGAGAAACATCGTAGTCGGTTCTTGAAATATAATGAAAAGAACCAAACTTATATGCCTTTTTGATAGACACTCCAAGGACTATGGATGGAACTTTAGAACTTAGGTATTCTTCGATAGGAAGGTTAGTTTGACCCTTGTCAGTATACAACAAAACATCAGCCTTATAAGCGACTAAAGCTGTTATGATATCTGACCAGCCATATTTTTGAGCAATCGAACCAGAAATCGAAGCCATATTCCTAATCTGATGGGTTGCAACTTGTTTTAAAACTTGAGATAAATCGTGATTTCCCAGTTCATTTAAAACCTCATTGATGGTCATATTCCCACCAATAAAGATGTGATCTTCTTTATCTTCAAGTTGATTTGGCAGTAGTCCCTTTAAATCCAGGACAATTTGTGTTCTTTCGTCCTCTCTTAAGGCTGTTGATAATCCTCCGGTGGAAAAAAGCGTATGTTCAGGATCTTTTAGATAAATCCCCCATGCCTCTTTAAGACTATTCGGTTTCAAATACTCTTTCAGGTTTGTTAGCATCCGAACTCCCTCCTTCAAATACAATCTGGTTATCAGGTATATATTGGTCAATGAGTTTTTTAAATTGTTCCATCTTTTTTTCAATGCTCAGGTCGTATAATTTTCGCATCAAAACTGCAATTTCATCAAAGGTGTATCTTTCATCTTCTATGACCCTGAATATCTTTGGATGTTTGGTAGATAATGCCTTCTCCATATCTAAAAACAATTCTTCGTATAATTTTTCTCCGGGTCTTATACCGGTATATTCAATTTCAATATCCTGCCCTGGCACAAAACCTGCCAGAATGATCATGTTTTCTACCAAATCTTTGATGTAGATCTGCTCACCCATATCCAAAATAAAAAGATCGCCATTGTTCATAAAACTGGAAGCCTGAAGCACTAACGATGAAGCCTCTGGTATCGTCATGAAAAAGCGTCGCATGTTTTTATCCGTTACGGTTACCGGACCACCGTTTTTAATTTGTTCCCTGAATTTGGGAATCACACTTCCCCTACTGCCTAATACATTACCAAAACGTACCACAGAAAATTTTGTCTTGGTTTCTGTTTTAGAAACGGATCGGATGTACATTTCAGCCAATCGTTTGGACAATCCCATGATGGATGTTGGATTAACAGCTTTATCAGTCGAGATAAGAGTAAGTCGTTGAATACCGTTGTCTAAACACACATCGACTAATGCCTTTGTCCCAAGGGAATTTACTCTGAATGCCTCTGAGGGATTCTCTTCCATTAATGGAACATGCTTGTGGGCGGCACAATGATAGACAACTTCCGGTGAATATTCTTTGAAAACAGTAACCATTCGTTGCTTATCAGTGACATCACCTATAATCCTGGTAAAATCAACATTATATTGATTCAACATTGGTTGGAATTGATGTGAGGCTTTATAAATACTGTTTTCACCACGACCTAATGCGATAATCTTTTTGGGTCTCATACTAATCAACTGCCGAGTAATCTCGCTGCCGATACTGCCTCCCGCACCAGTCACTAAAACAACTTTATTCCTATTGGCATTTTCAATCTCTTTTAAATCAAGCCTGACCGGTTCTCTACCTAAAAGATCTTCTATAGCAACTTCACGAATTTGATCTGCAGCTATATTTTTCTCAATTATCTCTGAGATGGAAGGTAGAACCTTTAATTCCACCTTTTTCAAATCTACCTTTGAAGTAACTCTTTTTATGAATGAAGAATCCGCACTGGGGATTGCAACGATAATTTCTTCAAGTCTCTTTTCCTTTATGATCTTATCCAGACTCGCAACAGGTCCTACAACATCAATTCCGCGTACTTTTCTCCCGATCTTCCTCTTTGAATCATCAATAAAAACCAACACGTTTTTATTCGATTTCCCTTTCTTCATATCTTCAAGAAGCAATATACCAGCTTCACCAGCGCCAACAATACCGGT
>JAYEGQ010000110.1:0-3385 GCA_034659095.1 Thermotogota bacterium | reverse complement strand
GACAACGTGATATCAGATATCAACGGTATTGAATTTGATTTTTATATTAAAAATAAAAAAGTTAAACGAATCAAGGTACCTGTTATTGGAGATTTCAACGTTTATAATGTTTTGCCTGTTCTTGCAATGATGGATTTAGAAGGTTACAATCTGAATCACATTTCAAAATATCTTCAATCCTTTAGGGGGGTTCCGGGTAGGTTTGAACTTTATTCCCATATCGGAAATGATATTGACCTTGTTGTGGATTTTGCCCATACACCTGATGCATTGGAAAAAGTTCTAAAAAACGCTAAAACACTAAAAAGAAGTAGAATAATCGCAGTGTTTGGTGCCGGTGGAGATTCGGACAAAAAGAAGAGACCTTTAATGGGGAAAATTGCCTCTGAACTTGCGGATGTTGTAATTATTACAAGTGATAATCCAAAATCTGAAAATCCTTTGGAAATAATAAAGGAAATAGAAGCCGGTATGGAAAATGATACGCCTTATTTATTGGTGGAAGATCGGAAGTTAGCGATTGAAACAGCTTTAAACTTATCAAATAAAGGTGATCTTGTTGTTTTAGCCGGTAAGGGACATGAAAAATATCAATACTACGAACACACTTTTTTCCCTTTAAATGATCGCAATATTGCATTTCAAATGATTAGAACGCTCAAACATCACGCATCATAAGGGAGATATGGTGAATATCCAACAATTCCTTGATCTTCTAAAGGACATCGGTGAATTTGAAATTGAAAAACTAACGCTTTTTTTTGAAAATCACTGTTCTCTTGAAGAGTCTTTATTTTTTACTTCAGATTCAAGAAAGGTAAAAAATAATTCGATTTTCGTGGCCATTAAAGGGGAAAAAGTCGATGGACATGATTATGTCAATCAAAGCTTTCAAAACGGAGCTCTATTGGCAATCATTGAAGATTCCAATGCTTATGAAGGTCTATGTATTAAGGTTGATAACGTAGTTCAGTTTCTCAATAAAATGGCTTCTGTTGTCTATTCAAAATATGCTGGTTACACCATTGCTATAACGGGTTCCAACGGTAAAACAACAACGAAAGAGTGGATTAAAAATCTTTTGAGTCTTTTTCAAAAAGAACAATCCATTTTTGCTAATAGAGGCAATATGAATACTGAGATCGGATTACCATTATGTATACTGAATGATATGGATGAAAGAAAACAATTATCAGTGATAGAAATGGGAATGTCAAAAAAAGGAGATATTGAATATCTTGCCGATATATACAAACCAAATTATCCTGTAATTTTAAACATAGGTACTGCTCATATCGGTAATACGGGCAGTCTCGAGAATACTTTTCACGAAAAGATGAAATTATTAAAGCATCATTCCTTTGAAGACCCTCTTTGCTTGAATTGTTCTGATTCGTTTTTAAAAAAAATCTTAGAAAAAAACAAATCCAAAAAAACATTCTTATTTGGACATTTCAAAGACAAAAAAGTTGGCTATTCCGGGGTCTATCTAAAGCAACACAAATACTGTATTCAAAACCACGAATTTTTTACAGACATCAAATTAACACTCACCCAACAGAAAAAGGAAAGCGAAATTGAAGAAAGATTACAAGGTTTTTTTCACCAAGGACAACTACTAAATTTATGCGCTGCTTTAGCCGTTGCTTCTTCACTTGGCTGTGAAGTTAGTACTATTTCTAATTTGTCTGCTTTTGTCCGAACTGTGAAAGACAGATTTGAACCCGTGTTTGTTGGTAATCATTTATTCATCAAAGACTGTTATAATTTCAGTTTAGAATCTTTAAGTTACGCGTTAGATTTATTAAAAAAGCTTAAAACCAAAAAATCATTCAACCAAACTTATTGTGTTTTAGGTTCCATTGCAGAAGCTGGATCTTTTGACTCAGAGATTTACGATAAAGTCGGGATTTTACTTAATGAAAATCAGATTGACACTGTTTTATTGTACACAAAAGAAGCTGGGATAAAAGGTATACAAAGAACCTATAAGGGGAAAATACTATTTTTTAACAATATTTCATCACTTTCAAGGGAAATCAACTATCAAAAACAAATTGAAAATAAATCAATATTTTTATTCAAAGCTTCAAGAAGTATACAATTAGAGGAGGTTTACGATCATGTTATGGATGTTATTGATTGAAATATTCACTTCTTTATATTTATTTTCATATGTAGTCAAATATTTCAAAAAAACAGGAGTCGTCCAATATGTTCGGGAAGAAGGACCTCAACTTCATAATTATAAGGAAGGAACACCAACAGCGGGGGGCATTGTATTTATGATCATCTTCCTGTTTTTTTATATTTTATCTTCTTTTTTTGTAAAAAACAGGTATATGATGGGCATTATCTTAAGCTCTTTACTCTTTGGAACCATTGGCTTTATTGATGATTTTTTAAGTGTTCGTTCAAAACATTCAGAAGGCTTGAGTGCTGTTAACAAATTAATCATGCAACTAATTTCAGGCATTGTCATTTACATGGTTTTATTATTATCAGGTATCATACAATCACATACGATCTCCCTTTTCAATATTCAACTGAATCTCAGTTGGTTCTATCCTATCTTCTTTGTCCTTTATTTGACACTCTTTTCTAATGCTACAAATATTACTGACGGATTAGATGGATTGTCAGGAGGGTGTGCTTTGATTTCTGCAGCGGGAATACAGCTTTACTTATGGCTTACAGGGGTAAATGATTATTCCATGATGTTTCTTTCAGGTGCTCTTCTTGGTTTTCTTTGGTTTAATATCAAGCCAGCGTTAATATTCATGGGGGATACAGGTGCATTGGCTCTTGGTGCAATATTTGGCGTGATTGCGTTGATAAATGGAAATGTACTCACCTTATCTCTTCTTTCTCTTATCTTTTTTATAGAAATCTTCAGTGTAATTCTTCAGGTATCATCATTTAAAGTAACAGGAAAAAGATTATTCAAAATGAGTCCTATTCATCATCACTTTGAATTAAAAGGATGGGATGAAACGACTGTAGTGGTCAGGTTCTGGATTGTTAATATTATTGGTGTGATAATCTCGCTTGTATTTGTTATAATATAATTCGCGGTAACCATATTTTTTTCATATGTCAAAGCGGGCCTGAAATGTGTGCCCAATTTTTCCTATGTCTTATATATTCAGCAGGAGAGTTTGTTTATGATATTAAGAGCAGAAGATATTACATTTGGTTTTTCAGCTGACACTTTGTTAAAAGGGTGCACCTTTCAAATACAGGAAGGTGATAAAATTGCTTTAATTGGTCCCAATGGAACCGGGAAAACCACTTTATTAAAAATCCTTACAGGTGAAATCACATCCTATGAAGGAAAAATTATTACTAAAAAAGGGATAAAAATAGGATATCAAGAGCAATTCCG
>JAYEGQ010000109.1:0-17184 GCA_034659095.1 Thermotogota bacterium | reverse complement strand
TATTTTTAGAAGAGAAACGCTCTTTATTAGAAGAGCTGATACACAACCTTGAGTTGGAGTTCCCTTATGTGAGTATATTGGGTACAGATGTTAAGGGAAAGCAGTACAAGGTGATGTCAACCGGTGTAACAATCAACGATTCCATGTGGTCTGAAAGGGGTTTTGTGCTCAGAATTCATGATGGGACAGGTTATTTTGAGTATTCTTTTAACGAAATTGATGAAAGTGCGATCCAAACCCTTACGGAAGAAGTGAAAAAAAAGGCTCTTTCCTTTCGGGAAAAGATGAATGCCTTGGGAGCTGCTTCGGTCAATTCAACGGTTCTCAATGAAGCTGAGAAAACTTTAGACTATGAGGAAGAAGTGGATGTTCTTCCAAATGCACTAACTCCGGGAGAAATTGTTGAGAAGTTGACCGTCTTTAAGGATAAGGCTCATCAGTTATCAGAGGAAGTCATCAACGTCATGGCAATGATTGAAACGGTTCAGGTCAGAAAGTTATTTTTATCCGGAAAAAAGGAGCTCTCTCAATCGTATATTTGGTCTCAGGGATATTTGTTTGTTTTAGGCAGGCGTGGAGATAAAACAAAATACGCTTTGAAAGGTTTTTCGGGTTTAAAGGGTCTTGAAATACTTGATGAAATGGTAGGAAACATTGAAGGGATAGTTGAAAAAGTCAAGATGTTGCTGGTTGCTGAGAGAATTGAACCAGGGACTTATGATGTGATTTGTTCGCCCAGCGTTGCCGGATTGATTGCCCACGAGGCTTTTGGTCATGGTGTTGAGATGGATATGTTTGTTAAGGAGCGTGCAAAAGCAGTAGAATATCTGAACAAGCCTGTAGCTTCCGAGTTAGTGACTATGCATGATGGTGCAGCCGGAGTCAGGGAAGTATCCTCTTATGCCTTTGATGATGAAGGAACTCTCGCAACGGATACTGTCATCATAGATAAAGGC
The DNA here is from genome assembly GCA_034659095.1 of Thermotogota bacterium. Taxonomy (GTDB): domain Bacteria; phylum Thermotogota; class Thermotogae; order MWEM01; family MWEM01; genus JASUTC01. Next base: position 16,228 of record JAYEGQ010000109.1, on the reverse strand, counting down.
ATCTTAAAAACCGGTATATCCGATCTAATTTCCGCATCAATATTGGGAACCCAGCCAACGGGAAATGGTAAGCGCGAATCTTTTGAGAGGAAGACATACTCCAGAATGACCAACACTTATTTTTCACCCGGTAAAGATAAACTGGATGATATGATTGCCTCTATTGATTACGGTTTCTTGCTTGAAGACTATTACAGTGGTATGGAAGACCCAAAAAATTGGGGAATACAATGCCTGATCGCTTATGGCAAGGAAATAAAAGATGGAAAATTCACCGGAAAAGTCGTTTCCCCGGTAATGATGACAGGTTATGTTCCCACTCTTTTAAAATCTATATCCATGGTTTCTGGAGATTTTGAATTATCCGGAACAGGGGCTTGTGGCAAAGGTCATAAGGAATTTGTAAAAGTATCTGCCGGTGGTCCGTATATTAAGGCAAAAGCGAGGTTGGGATGATGATAGAAAGAGTAATAAAATTATTGAAAGCTTCTGATGCGACTTGTTGGAAATTGCAAAAAAATACTGTGGACAGTAAGGAATATTTTTTTGTTAAGAAAAAAATGGATTTGGGAAGGGCAAAAAAAGTCAATCATTTTGATGTAACAGTCTACAAGGATTTTTCTGAAGAAGGTCAACAATACAGGGGAAGTTCGTCAGTCAGCTTATCTCCATTATTAAGCTTGCAGGAATTAAAAGAAGCCATCGAAGGTGCAGTATTTGCTGCAAGTTTTGTGAAAAACCCCTGGTATCCAATTGCAGAGGCCTATGTAAAAGATTTTTATAGGAAAGACTGCGATCTGGGAAAGCTCTCGAAAGATTCTTTAGCAGCTGTTTTAAAGGCACAGGGCGACACAAAAGCCTGGGTGAATTCAGCTGAATTGTTTATCAATGATATTCAAACAAAAATCCTCAATTCTGAGGGGCTTGATGTATCATATTCCAAATACCAAACATATTTGGAAACAATCGTATCCGCGTCTGGCAATGAAGAGGTTGAATTGTACGATGAGTTTAAATTATCCGTTCCAGACAGGGTGTTGATAAAGGAAAGGATATCTGGATTATTAAACATGGTTCATGAAAGGTCAATCGCAGAAGCCACACCAACTTTAAAAGAGATGCCAGTTATTCTCACTGGAGAACCTGTAAAGGAATTTATGAGGTATTATTTTCAACAAGCCAACTCAAAGATGAAGTATGACAAAATCTCTCAAGCAGAGGTGGGAAAATCCATACAAAGCAAAGAAACCGGTGATAAGATCACCATGGATATACTTGCCGAAATGGAAGGATCGTATTATAACTCTCCGGTTGACGATGATGGGTTTCTGCTTAAATTCGAAAATATAGTTGAAAAGGGTCTGTTGAAAAAATACTGGGGTGACTTGAGATATTCCCATTACTTAGGGGTAGAACCAACGGGTGCGGCTAATAATTTCAAGGTTTATCCGGGTGAACAGTCAATAGAGCAATTAAGAGAGACACCCCACCTTGAAGTGACTCATTTTTCTGCTATTGATGCGGATATGACAACCGGTGATTTTGGTGGTGAAATTCGTTTAGGCTGGTATCATGATGGATCTAAAAAGGTTCCTATTTCAGGTGGCTCAGTCACCGGAAATATCCGGGAGCTTTCTTCCATGAGGTTGTCAAAAGAAACCCATTTGGAGGGAGACTATTTTGGGCCTCGTTCCATTAAAATTGAAGGGTTTAAGATTTCAGGAGAATAGATTAAAAGAGCGAAGTAATAATCTTTCTAAGCATTTTCTTCAAGACACTTAAGTCCATACTGGATCGAAGGGGATTTTCGAGACATTGTTCCGGAAGGAATGGGATGTGTATGAAGCCGGATTTTGTCTTTAATCCCCTTTTTTCAATGAAATCAAGGGCTGAATACATGACGTAATTACAGATATAGGTTCCGGTTGAGTTGGAAACTTTGACGGGGATTCCTGCTTTTTTTAAATTTGTTTCTATGGTTCTTAATGGTAGGGTAGACCAATAGGCAACAGGTCCCTCCTTGTTGATGATCATGTCTTGTGGTTGCTCACCATTATTATCCGGTATTTTCGCATCCACAATGTTGATGGCTACACGTTCAAGGGCGATGTGAGACAGTTTGCCGTTTAAACCGAAGCTGATAACATAATCCGGCTGGGAATCATCGATCGCATCTGTTATGGCTTTTCCCGCTTCTTTCACCGTCACCGGTAACAGAATGGGGTGAACTTGAATTTTATTTTGGTCACAATCAACATGTTTAAGTAATTCCTGGGATGGATTGATCTTTTCTTTGTCAAAGGGCTCAAAACCGGTTATGATTATTTTTTTCATCTGCTCACCTACTTGATTGGAAACTTTTTTCTGAGGGTTGAAACCATTTGTGCATCTATTTTAAAGGAGAGTAATCCTTCGTTGTTTTTTTCAACAACCTCGCCGTTGGGATTGATTACCAGAGAATGCCCATTGTAGATACCCTTGGTTCTATTAATGCCAATAATCCATGCTTGTGTTTCAATTGCTCTGGCTATTAATAGAGCTTCCCAATGGTGTATGCGCGTTTTTGGCCAATTGGCGGGTACAATGTATAATTGTGGACATTCTGATTCAGATTGGAAAAGAGAGGGAAATCTTAAGCCAAAACAAATAACAATACGTGTTTTCATTCCTTCAAGAATGAAATCTTTTGTTTCCGTTGCTGCTTTGATATATAAATCTTCTTTGGCGTATTTGAAGGTTTTTCGCTTTCGTTGAAATCCGATGGTATTTCCTTTTGGATTTATAATGCTATAAGAATTGTAGATGTTTCCGGATTGGTGTTCAAAATAGCCAAAACCGATGGATATTTCATACTGATGAGCTGCTTTTTTTATTTCGTTTATCCTTTCTGGTTCGATGGGGCTAACCGGTTTTTCAAGTTCATTGGGAAACCCCTGTAAAGAAAGTTCGGGTGTAAATAAGATGGTAGAATCTTTTTCCTTAGCTGCTATCATTGCACAGGTGATAATCGCTTCAGTATTTTTGTTTTCCAGATCTTGGAAGATATTTTGGGTTAATAAACTAATCTTCAATAAATTCTTACCCCCAAACAAAAAAGAGATCAATCCGTTCACGAATCAATCTCCTTTTGTATAATTACAAGCCGTTTGTATTATACCAAAAATGATTTTATATATCAAATTTTTTCATAATTCTTTATCCGCTTGGATCTGTTGGTATAAATACAGACCGCCATTTTTATTTTTTCTTATGGATAAATGCCTCTTAATCTTGTAGCTTGTGCAACCTTTTCAATAGCGTTGACATATGCTGCAGTTCTCATATCAACATCGTATTTTTCTGCCGTCTTTACAACTCCGGAGAATGCCTTTTTCATGATCTTGTAAAGGGCGTTTCTAACATCATCCAACTCCCAGAAGAACCATTGAAGACTCTGTACCCATTCAAAGTAAGATACTGTTACACCACCGGCATTCGCAACAAAGTCTGGTACGATAATGATACCGTTCTTCGTCAGAATATCTTCTCCATCTGGATCGATAGGACCATTTGCTGCTTCAACAATAATCTTTGCTCTAACTTTATCAGCATTCTCAGCAGTGATAACATTTTCCAATGCTGCAGGAATGAGCATGTCTACATCCAGTTCAAGCAAGTCTTCGTTTGTTATCTTTTTGTCTGCTCCGGTGTATCCTTCCAGCGAACCGTTTTCTTCCAAATATTTCATCATTTCATCTGTGTTTAAACCGTTTTCACTGTAATAACCTCCGTAAATATCGCTAACGGCAACGATCTTGGAATTTAATTCATCATTAATAAGCGTTGCGGCATAGCTTCCAACATTACCGAAACCTTGAATGGCAACTGTAACGTCTTTCACTTCTTTGTTGAAGGTACCTTTATCCTTGAGATATTTAGCTACTTCTTCGGCGCAAATTCTAACTCCTCGTCCGGTAGCTTCAGTTCTTCCAACAGAACCACCGATTTCAAGTGGCTTTCCTGTAACTACACCCAATACACTGTGACCTACATTCATGCTGTATGTATCCATATACCAAGCCATGATCTGTCCATTGGTATTCACATCCGGTGCCGGAATATCTTTGTTTTCTCCAACAATAACTTGAATTTCAGAGAAAAATCTTCGTGAAAGTCTTTCTACTTCTGTTTGGGAGAGCAGCGTGGGATCGACTTGGACGCCACCTTTTCCTCCGCCGTAAGGAATACCAACAACGGCAGCTTTCCATGTCATCCAGAAAGCAAGTGCTTTAACTTCATCCAAAGAAACGTTTTGATGATATCTAATTCCACCTTTTGCCGGTCCAAGTGCTATGTTGTGCTGTACTCTGTGTCCTGTAAAAACTCTCGCAGAACCGTCATCCATTCTGACGGGGAAGTTTACTGTCAATTCTCTTTTTGGCATTGAAAGGACTTCTCTCATGCTGGAATCGAGATTCATCACATCTGCTGCTTTTGTAAATTGTTTTACTGCATTTTCGAATAAGCTCAATTGTGTTCCCTCCTCTAATCTGTTATGGTTCTATTCTCTTACACCTCTATTTAAACATATGTTATTTATTTCGCAAAGTGTATAAATAAGGAATTTGGTTTGATTTTGTGTGATTAGCGTTGAAAAACTGATCTTTACTCTTATTATCTAAAGTATTTTATTCATTATAAGCAAATTGACATTGTCAAGAATGTTGTGGTAACATACGTTACGTAACCAATGTTTTTTTAGGAGAAGAGAACATGTCCCCAAAACAAAAATACGATAGAGCAATAATATTAAAATCAGCATTGAAAATATTACGCTTGAAAGGAAACCAGGCATTAACAGCAAGGAATATAGCCCATGAAATGGGGTGTTCAACACATCCTATCTATTCTGAATTTGAATCTTTGAAAGGTTTAAAAAAAGCTTTGTTTAAACATGCCTACGATTTTTTCATAGAAACTGTTACATCAGAAGATTCACCTAAATGTTTTTTGGATGTCGGAGTGAATTATGTGAGGTTTTCCAAGAATGAAAAAAACCTCTTTTCGTTTGTCTTTATGAATAAGGATTTCAAAATGGATATGAATAGTTTTGATTTTGTTGACGAAAAGATGATTAAAATTATAAAAAATGATGAATATGTGCAAAAATATGCAGTAAAATCCTATAACACTATCTTTTACAATCTTTGGATTTTCACTCATGGACTGGCAACCCTAATGTGGGAATCCGAGCTGGATTATAGCGAAGAAAGAGTGAAGGAAATTCTTAAAAATACCGGTGAAATTATCATTCGTGGGTTGACGAATAAGAAATAATGATATGAAAATGGCATTGGAGGTGCTGTTGTGTCAAATTCAATATTAGAAGTTAAAAATCTCAAGAAATATTACCCGACAGTAAAGGCTGTAGATGATATCAGTTTCAGTATTGAAAAGGGTACGGTTTTCACGCTTCTTGGTCCCAATGGTGCCGGTAAAACGACAACATTGGAGATAATCGAAGGGATAAAAAAAGCCAATGAGGGTAGACTCACTTTTTTGGGTGAAGAAATGAAACACGTTTCTGATGATGCTAAACAAAAAATAGGTGTTTCTCTTCAATCTACAAACTTTATACCACATTTGAAAGTAAGTGAAGTGTTTGAATTGTTCGCTTCTTTTTTCAAGAAAAGTCTTCCCATTGAAGAGGTTATTGGATTTGTGTCTCTTGAGGAAAAAAGAAATGATTTGGTCGAAAAACTTTCAGGGGGACAAAAACAAAGAGTTGCTATTGGATGTGCCTTAATTAACGACCCTGAAATGGTTTTTCTCGATGAGCCAACAACCGGGTTGGACCCTCAAGCCCGAAGGAATATCTGGGGTATTATTGAACACTTAAAAAGCCAAGGGAAAACCGTTTTTTTAACCACTCATTATATGGAAGAAGCTCAACAACTTTCAGATATGGTTTGTATCATGGATCACGGTAAGATCATTGCCATTGATACACCATCCAGTCATATAAAAAAGTTAGGGGAATTGAATTATGTGGAATTTGCCGCTAACTTAGAGCAATCTGATATCGATGAACTGAATGCCTGGGATGTAGAGGAAATTGAAATTGAAGGGGATAAAGTGATCATTCCCACAAAATCCCTGCATATTGTACTTGAAAAATTGCTCTCATGGGCTAAGAGAAAAGAGCTGGATTTAAACGATATTAGTGTCAGACAGCCCAACCTAGAAGATGTATTCCTTTCTCTTACCGGAAGGAGGCTAAGGGATTAATGAGGAATCAACTTTTTAAAAGCCTTCTGATTAGTGGTTTAAGAGAGAAGGAGACGATTTTTTGGATATTACTCTTTCCGCTAATTATCTTTACCATAATGGTGCTCATTTTTTCCAATATGACTGGTGAGGATCTTAATTTTAAGATGGCTGTTATTGACAATTCCGCTGACGGTATGGGGAGTACAATCATTCACCAGGTTTTTGAAGGCATCAGTACACCTGAAAGTCCAGAAGATGACCCTTTATATTCAATCATAGATGTAAAAAACAAAGAGCAAGCACTGACCCTTTTAAAAGAGCGGCATATTGATGTGATTGTTGAGATTCCTGAAAATTTTAATCAGAATTTCAATCAAGTTGTCTTTTTTTCAAAAATCTCGTCTGTTTCATCTGAGAATAAACCAACGATTATCGTTGAAAGTGTTCCAATGAGAAATCTTTCAAAGCTTGCCAGTGATGTGATGAAACAAATTCTGGCTGAGGTCAATCTTGAAGCAGCCAAAAGAATGAATATCTCAATTCCAGAAGCCATGATTTCTACAGAAACAGTTGGACAAACTCAGGATTTTAACTATGCCGATTATTTTTTGGCAGGGATTTTAATCATGGGATTTTTTAGTACAGGTTTTTTTAATATGGGCATTAACATGACATATTTCAGGAGAAAAGGGATTTTCAAGCGTTTTGCCTGCACACCGATAAATAATAGCACACTCATTTACGCAACTATCCTGTCAAACCTGGTTTTTATGGTGATGTCATTCGTCATACTGCTTATTTATGCGAAATTGTTTTATCATGTAACATGGGCAATTTTTTATCCGGAGTCCATTTTGTTTATATTGCTAAGTGCCCTCCTTTCCCTTTCATTTGGAATTTTTCTTGGTTCGGTATCAAAAACTCCTAACGGGGCTTCAGGTTTGGCAAATATTTTGTTTTTCCCCATGCAATTTCTTGGGGGACTGTACTTTCCAGTGTTTGATCTTTCACCTGCAGTCAGATGGTTTGTCTATATTAATCCCATTACATACCTTGCAGCCGGAATGAGACAGTCAATGGGGTTGATGGATGCACCTTTACCTTATTTCACATTATTTTTGATTCCGATACTCTGGACAGTCGTGCTCTTGTTAATATCTGTCAAAATATTCAAATGGGATGGGGGAGAGATCGCATGAAAATTATGTTGGGAATTCTAAAAGCATTCCTTAAAAGTCGGATAAGGGATAAGGGGGCACTTTTTTGGACTTTGGCTTTTCCCCTTATGTTTTTAGTTATTTTTGGCCTGGCCTTTGGTGGAGACTCTTCATCGTCTGTTGCAACAGGAGCTGAAGAAATTCGTTATGTCATTTATCTTAGTGAGGAAGTTGATGAAGAAACTGAATCGAATATTATAAAAACTTCTGAAATGATGGACCTTAAACCCCTTCTCGTCTATTCTTTATCTGATTTAAAAGAAAGCGTCGAGAAAGGGTATGATGGTGTTGAATTTGGGATTTCGCTCAAGGATAAGGAGGGACTCTATGAAGTAAAGGCTTATTTCAATGCTGGTGCTATGAACAAGATGCAGTTTTATCAATCAATTGTGAAAAATTTTGTAACTGAATTCAGAAAAACAACGGCGGGTTTTGAGAATATTATTGCAGTAGAAACTGTTGAAAGGGAATTCACAGAAGAACCGGTAACAAATACCGGATATATTCTTTCGGGGGTTATTGCAGTATCCATTTCCCTGTCAGGAATAACAGCCTTGATCATCAGTTTTGGGTATTATAGAAAGCAGGATATCATTAAACGATTAATTGCCACGCCATTGAAGGGATCACAATTTTTAGCTGCCGATATCATTAATAATTTGTTGGTATCGATAGTTACAATCCTGATTATCATGTTTTTTGCGCGACTGTTGTTCCAAGTGTCGTTTAACATGAATCTTTTATACTTTGCCATTACTTATTTTTCTTCAATGTTCTTGATGATGGGTTTAGGTGGTCTGTTTTTGCTTCTTTTTCGAGAACCCAATGCGGCCATGAACGCGGCTAATGTCTTTTCAACTATAATGATGTTCTTTGCAGGGGTCTTTTTTCCATTGGAACTGATGCCCAAATGGTTACAGCGGTTTAGTTCCGTCTTGCCAATGACTTATGTGGCTGAGAATATTCGGTTTTCTTTGGGACAGGATTATATGCAACTTTCCAGATTCTGGACGATTAACGCAGTTTTTATTTTAATTGCTGCTATTGCCATCCCATTGATGGGTAGAACAATATTTAAATTGGAACAAATATAATATTTGAAAACTTATTTTTTTAAAGGAAAAATTGCATAATAAAACAACAATAAACACTGTATTAAAATCCGTCTATTATGATATATGTTATTGCTAACAGACTTAAATAATTATTTTATGCAAACCTTTAAAAAAGGAGTTGTTTGTGAATCAATTAAAATTTGACGGCTATAGTTTTTACGATTTATTCACATCCGGTGCACTGACTCTGTTAGGACATCAGGAAGAGTTGAATAAAATAAATGTCTTTCCAGTTCCGGATGGCGATACGGGAACTAATTTGGGTTCCACCATGCGGTCAATATTGGAGATGTCCAGACGTGATGAGTCTATTTCAGAGTCTGCTAAATCCATAGCAGATGCCGCTTTGATTGGTGCAAGAGGGAATTCCGGGACAATTTTTGCTGGGGAATCACGCTGGCAATCCTGGCCATCATCGTAATATTTCTTTTTTAAACTATTTACTTTTGATGATAACCGATCCCCAGTTTGGATACAATCGCATGGACATTTTCCCATGGGTGTATTCCGGTTTTTGATCGTTAAGGATATCAAACTGTCCCAAGTCCTCTTCTTGAAAATGGTAGACAAATTCTTCTTCTGAAGTATTTATACCAACATACGCAATTTCATTTTCTGTTTCACGCTTAAAGATCAAGCGATTGTGTTCCAAGTATATTTGAGAATATTCCCCATTGTAAAGGCTTTCATAACCTTTGCGAAATTTATTTAATCTTTCTATCATTCCTGGTAGATCCGGAAATTGCGAATTAGCTTTCAGTCCTTTCAAATCAAATACAGGCCTTAATGCTAAATCACTGTATTTTGTCCTTTCTCCCGATATTCCCCATTCACTGCCATAATAAACTGATGGAACACCAGGGATTGTGTACAGCAAAATGTATAGCGGGTATAGATCGGTTGGTTTATTGAGTTTGCTTTTAATTCGGTCAACATCATGATTATCCACAAAATTATAAAGATGATGATTTTTATAAATCCCTTCACTATTGAATTGTCTGTTCAAAGAGTAGGCGATTTCGAAAAAGTTTTGGTCGTTAAAACTAGAATATAACCCCTTATAGCACTCATAATTGGTCACTGAATGCAATCTATCTTCACCAAGCCAATTATTGTAATCACCATGGATAATTTCACCCATCAACCAAAAATCATCTTTCAAAGTATTTGTGAACACCCTTAACGTGTTGAGAAAATTCATATCAAGACAATCAGCAGCGTCCAGGCGTAAACCGTCAATATCAAATTCATCCACCCAGTATTTGATGGCTTCAAACAAGTGATTTTGAACAGCAGAATTTGTTAGATTTAGTTTAACCAATTGTTCATGATTTTCCCAAGTATTATAAGAAAATCCATCATGGTGGTGATTATCCGAATGAAAGTCTAAGTTCTCAAACCACTCGCAATATTCTGATTGTTCTCTTTTTGCCAGTATGTCTTTAAAGGCAAAAAAATCTCGCCCCACATGGTTGAACACTCCGTCTAATATAACTTTGATACCCTTTTCGTGAGCTGTTTGTGTTAATTCCTTTAAATCCTTGTTTTGGCCCAATCTTCGATCGACTTGAAAATAATCTGTTGTGTCATATCCATGACTAAATGATTCAAAAAGTGGTCCCAAGTATAGCCCTGTAAAACCCATGTTTTGTATATAATCAAGATGTTCTGTGATCTTTTGTAGCGGATTTTCACGTTGACCGATTAAATCCCCACAAAAACCCAAAGGGTATATGTGATAAAAAGTTGTTTTCTCGTACCATTTTTGCTTTGACATGTTGCCTCCTTTTTTGATTAGTATACCGAAAGGTATACTTACGTTAAAAAATTTACGAATAAATACCATGCATGAACTGATGAGAAGCTGAAAAGACATGATCGTCATTCAACTCTGCTTCACCATTCATCCACATACCGATGTAACTGTTGATAAATCCTAATAATGTGATGGCGTTTCTTTTTTCTTTGTGTTTCATATTTCCATGATCTTCTGAAGCGAGTTTAAAAAGGGTTTCGAGGATCAAATACTGCCTTTTCATGTATTTTTGAGAGATTTTTGAAAATTGGCTTTGCGGCGGAGCAAAAAACAGATTTAACAACAGCCTGTAAAATGATTTGTTGTTTCGGGCAAAGGTAAAATAGGCTTTAACTGTTTTGTTGATGGTTAATGGCAAATCTCCATGATATGAACTGGCCTCTGTTATATCTTTAATCAAGCGTTTGGAATACTCTGTCATGATTTGGGTCAACAATCCCGTTTTACTGCCATAATAATGGTAAAGGGTGGGTTTCGTTATTTCCGAAGCATCACAGATTTCCTGGACACCTATATTTTCATAACCATTAAGGGCAAAAGCTTCCAATGCCTTTTCCATAATCTTTTCATCTGTACTCATTTCATCACCGGAGAGAGTATACCATACGGTATATTGTGTGTCAAGGTTTTAAACAAAAGAAGAAAAATCAATCATTATTCTCCCGTAAATTCTTCTAATGCGGACATTAAGTGTAAGGTTATTTTGCCAATCTGGTATTCCCTATGCCCCAAAGCCTTTATTGGGACGATGCCTCCGCTGGTATGAGTTAAAAAGAGTTCGTCAGCCTCAAATAATTCTTTTTCTTCAACCAGTCTTTGTTCACAGGTGATTTTGCATTTTTGAGATAACTCGATAACAACTTCTCGGGTGATTCCTGAGAGGATACCTGTTTCCATACTTGGGGTAATGAGAAAGCCGTCATTGACTAAAAACACATTCGAAAAGGTTCCTTCCGCTACATAGCCTTCTCTATTAAGCATGATGAAGTCGTATAAATGATTAGGTTTCTTGATTCTGGACAAGAAGACATCCAAAGCACCTGTTGTTTTGATAGCTGTTTTTTTGTGCATAAAAGCCTGTCTTCTAATTTCGGAAATATCCGTCAAAACGCCTGTTTGGTATATATTGGGGTCTATCTTAGGAAAATCTTTTATTTGGATGATTAAATCTGGATTTGAGGTCAGATAAATGCGAATGTAGGCTTCATCTAACCGGTTTTTGGAAATTCCGGTTATAATAATTTGTTCCATTTCTTCGCAGGTTTTATTCAAAACCATTTTCATGGCATCTGCGGAATTGGCAAGCCTGTCATAATGTTTTTTAAAACGAAAGAGTTCTCCTTTATAGGTACGGATTGTTTCATATACAACACGAGCACTTGTAAAACCCGGGTTGTTAATTGAGATGTTTGCTTTTTCTTCTTCCTTCCAGTTTTCATTCATGTAGACAAACAATTTTTGAATTCACCTCATCAGGTTCTGAATTTTCAGGAATTTGAATGATCCTTGCTTGGACTTTATCCCCTTCGGTATAGCTATTTTCTAAAAGCAAGATATTGTGCTTTAAATAATACTCATCATGTCCTGATATTTGATTATTTCCAACTTGTTCTACTATAATCTCACGGTTTTTCCCCATATGAGCTTTACGTACGTTATAGGAAAGACTTTTCGCAATATTATCCAACTGAGTAGAACGTTCTTTTTTTATTTTACCATCAATTTGTTGTTGAAAACGGGCTGCTGGGGTTCCCTTTTTCTTGGAATAACGAAAAATATGGGTTTTCAAGGGGCGAATTTGTTTGATGAGTTGAACCGTCTCTTGGAAATCTTGTTGCGTTTCACCGGGAAACCCCACAATAATATCACAAGAAATGGAATACAGAGGATCAATAGCTCTGAGCTTCTCAACCGCATGAATAACGGTATCGGCTTGATATTCTCTGTTCATTCTTTTTAAAACTCGATTTGAACCGCTTTGTATCGACAGATGAAGATGGGGACAAAATCTTTTAAGTTTTAATTGCTCACATAATTCACCTGTCACATCTTCGGGGTTTAAGGAGCTGAGTCTGATTCTGTAATCGGAATGAACTTCATCATCAATCTTTTTCAGCAAAGCGGCCAAATTTTGTCCTTCCCAAGTATAATCTCCAAGGTTGATTCCGGCGAGAATAAATTCTTTGCAATTTTTTTGGCCAATTTCGTTGATCTCAGAAATAATTAATTCCGGACGTTTGGAAACGGAAACGGTTCCTCTTGCATGATATATTTTACAGTAAGTACACGTATTGGTGCATCCTTCCTGAATCATGATGTTTTGTCTGGTTTTAGAACCGGAGTTCATTAAACTAGACGTGAGCTGATCGTGTCGTAGCCAATAGGCTTTGTCAAAGGTTGATGAAGTTTCTCCAACCTCAATTCCTTTGATAATGTTGATTATGTCGCTTTTTTCACCGTTTCCAAAGCGATAGTCTGCTATTTTTTCTCTGTCCTGATCCATCACTTGTACACTGCACCCCATGGCAATGGTGGTTGAGTTTGGCGCGATTTTTTTTGCCTTTCTTATCTGTTGTCTTGATTTTCGATCTGCTTCATTAGTGACCGTACACGTGTTGATAATCACAAAATCAGTATCCGGGGAAATGGGTTGTACACGATAACCTTCATTCAAAAGTGTCTGGGTCATAAAGTCAGTCTCATATTGATTGACCTTACAACCCAGAGTAATAAAACTACATATCTTTTTATTCTTCAATTTTTATTTAATTCTCCCATTTTTTATTCGTTTTCTTCTTCTAATTCTTGTAAAACGCCTAAGAGTATTCTGGAACGATTTACAAGTCCCGTAAGTCTTTCCTCTTCATCTACAACACACAATGAAAAAAACTTGTGCCTGATCAATAAATCCGAAGCATGGAGTAGCGTATCGCTTTCTTTTACAGAAATAACCGATTTAGCCATATATTTATTGATGGGTTCATCTTTAATCAAATGTAGCTTTTTTTTAAGCTGGTTGGTGTCCGGTATGAATGATGCGGATTGCAGCATACCAAAATAAGAGGGGATAACGGCATTTACAACGTCATTCTCGCTGATATAACCTAAAATACGCATTTCATCATCAACTACGGGCATACCTGTTCTGAGGTGATTGGCACATAATCTGATAAACCGCTCCACCGTTTCATCTTCGAAAATAGCTGATATGTCTCTGATCATTATATCTCCGACTTTCATATCATCACCTCAATCCAATTTCTCAATTTTGATGTTGTCCAAATTTTTTTCGATATCCAAAAGCGAGGGCGTTTCTTTTTTTAAATATGATGTTTTTGCCAAAGCAGCAGCCATTCCATATTTTGCCTGCTCCAACAGTGAATGATCTGTAGTCAAACAATCATGAATCATAGCGGCTACATAAGCATCGCCTGTTCCCAATAAATGGGATTCATTCAATTCCCCTTCTTTTATGGTCAGTATCCATGCACCCTCCGGTGTAAATATCAAATCATGTCTGAATTTATAAGATATAACCACAAGTTCAGCACCGTAGCTGACGATTTCTTTTCCAACTTCCATGTATTCATTAAGGCTTTCCACTTCTTTACCCATGATCTTATTTGTACTTCTCATGTCCGGTCTGACAACCTCTGGACAGCATTTTTTAACGGTGTTTGTCAGTAATTGCCCTCGTGCTTCTAAATAGACTTTATTACCACTCTCTTTAGCTTTCTCAGACAGCATCGAATAGGTATCAAGGGGAACACCAACTGGGACAGATCCTGATATAACGGTTATCTTGGTCCTGGATACAACCGTGTTAAATAATTTCATGAAATGCAACAAATCCGGTTCTTGTACAACAGGACCTGGAGCGTTTATTTCTGTTATGTAATGATTGATTTCATCCAGAATAAAGATATTTTCCCTGCTTTCACCATCGATGTGAATAAAATTAAGGGTAACGTTTGGATATCTCTTCCTTAATTCCTCCGAGATGATACGACCAGTATATCCACCGAGAAAACCCATGGCAATACTCGGTGTACCGTTCAGCTCTGAAAGCATCATCGAAACGTTTATACCTTTTCCCCCGGGGTCACTGATCAGTTTTTCTCTTTCAAAAACTCGATGCAGTGTATTTAATTCGAAATGAGGTATGATGATTTCCCTATCCAGTGCAGAATTCATTGTAACTGTTAATACATCCATCTTCCCCTCTCCTCTCTCATATGAACAATAAAGGCTTACTTTTCAAGTGTTATTTCAACTTGGTCTCCCGCGTTTAATACATCCATAAAAGCCGCTTTTTTATCATTAACTGTGATTTTAAAACTTTTCAGACTATTGGAGTCTATATCCATCAGTCCCAAAAGGTCGATCACTTTTGGAGTTTTTTCGGTTATTTCGATATCCACTATAGCTCCATTATATAGGACGCTATCAGACTCAGCATTTACACCATCTACCGTTATTTTATAAGATGAAACGGGTATTTCCATTTCCTTAGTATTGACTAAGACTTTACAATATTTTTGTTCTAATGATTGCGTCAATCGATCAACAGTTGGTGTCAATGATTTTTCCTTAATAGAAATTATATCACCAGATATGATTTGATCCGATAATTCCAAATTCCTACTACCTCGATATATTTCTAATTCTTTTACCTTTAAGGAATGTGCTTTTCCATTCAAGACAAAATTGATAAATTCCTCTTTTTTCTTGGATAATTTCTTAAGTATATCCGCTACTGTGGCATAACTTAAAGTGATTATTTTATCCCCATCTTTTATCTGAACATCTGTAGAGCAAATTTTCCCGTTTACTGTAGCTTGTGGTAACAAATCATAAGCTTCACCGTTGATTTTAACTGAAATAGGATTGAGTATCTCTGATAAAAATGTCTCCGGGCTTTTCCCCACTTTACCGGTGGTGAATTCCACTATGTCTCCATGCTGAAGTCTTGCATGGATACCGCTTTTTTCATTGTTAATGGTTATCTCGGCACTTCGTCCCGGTAAACCCTTCAGAATACGCATTTCACCATTCAGGTCAAACGTAATTGCCGGTCCGGGTTTTCCAATGATCTCATCGACTTTGTACCCGAGTTGTAATAAGGCTTGCATGACGGTATTCTTTGAATCCATCCCCATGAGATCCACCGGTTTTTCGTTGACCATGACTCTGACAAAAACACTGCCGGTATTCGTGTTTACACTGTTGGCAATGCTAACTGGTGTTATATACTCACTGCCGATTAATGATTTTGTTCGATCCTGAACATTATGAAGATTTTCGATGTTTTTAAGAGCCACACGATTTTTGGGCAAATCGAATTTCTGAGCTAATAAATCTGTGAAAAAGGGAACACGAGCTCCACCACCAACGACCATTACCGCAACGGGGGGTTTCCCGTTGAGATTCAACGCTTCTTCAGCTATTTTTAAGGTAATTTCTTCAACTATTGGGTTGATCACTTCGTAAAAGCTTTCCTTTGTGATGTTCAGAGGCGTGTCGAGTATGTCTTTCACTTCGATTTCTGCTTCCTCACCATTACTTAATGTCCGCTTGACTTTTTCACCCGTATTAAAGTCGATCAGGAACTCTTCACAAAGGCGTTCGGTGATTTCATCTCCGGCTATGGGAACCATGCCATAAGCTATTACTGTTCCATCTCGTGACACTGCAATATCGCTTGTTCCTGCTCCTACATCAACCAAAACGATGTTCAGTTTTCTCAAATCAGGAGGAACCACAAGATTCATAGCTGCTATAGGTTCCAATGTGATATGCTCAGGTGTTAACTCAGATAACTCCAGAACATT
>JAYEGQ010000108.1:0-3392 GCA_034659095.1 Thermotogota bacterium | reverse complement strand
ACGAGTTAAGTGGTCCTTCAGAGGTTATTGCAGGCAGTGAATTAGTACCAACTAATTATAGGTTAGAGCAGAATTATCCAAATCCCTTTAATGCGGCAACAATAATACGGTATTACCACAAAATACAGTTGGGATTATTAAAAAACAAGTATTTAGTTTCATATGTTATCAATACTTGATCGGTTATTTTTAGAGCATTGCCAAAAACAAAAAGGTAGCATATATTACATAACTCTTTATATATAATAGAATAAACATTGTTCTTTGAAAATATGTGATAAAAAGTTTTTCTTGATTTTGGTCAAGAATATGATTATGTATTGATAGTGAGGTATTTATTAAATACGCCATCAATACATAGTCAGCTATATAAGGAGCAGTCATTATGAAAACCGACCAGACCAAAATTATCGAAGAACTTTTCCATGTTCATAAGGTTCTTACTATTTCTGCTGTGGCTGAGCGTTTGGGGCGTTCGGAAATTACGGCCCGAAGAGCGCTGAAGAAAGTTGGTTATTACAGTAGTTACACGCACAACAGCCGATATTACACAATTAAATCGGTAGTCAGGTTTAATTCCTATGGAATCTGGAGTCATAATCAAGTCTGTTTTTCCGAATATGGTACTTTGAAGGAAACGATGAGCCGCTTTATTGATGAAAGCAGAGCCGGATTAACCGTAAGCCGGTTATCAGAGATATTGAGAATGAAATGCTATGCTGCGGTTCATTTATTTAACAAGCAGGGCGCCTTCAACCATATTAAACGGGGAAAAGGGTTTATCTATTTGTCGAAACAGGAGAGCATCTATGAGAATCAGATTGCCTATTATACCCTTCCTGAACCGTTGACTCCGCAAGCAGCTATTGATCTTTTGATTTACTATGTGGATCATCCCGGGACCAACTACAAACAATTGGTGCGGGTATTGAAGAAAAAACATTTTCAGACCACACCTGAAGTGGTCGAGTCCTTTTTTAAAAAGCACGGTGTAAAAAAAACTCCGAGATATTAAGTCTGATTGACTTTTTTCGCAGGCAATTGGATTGGCTCACCCGCCCGGGGCAATTAACCGGAGGGATAAGGGTGTTAGATTTTCGTGCTGAACAACAGGTCTGTCCCATAGACGGCCAACCTTTAAAAGTTCTAAAAATTTCAACCAAAACCGTACATTCTACGATTCTTGGAACTTTTCAGGCACGGCACACCGAGCTTTATTGTCCCGGACACAAAGATTTAGGCGTCTTTAAATGCGAGGATTTGCAGAGAATCGTTCCTGCCTGCAGCAATTTTGCCTATGATGCCATAGTAGAGATAGGCAAACAACGCTATCTTCATCATCGTCAGATAGAGGAGATCAGGCGTCATTTTAGGCAAAAGTTTAATCTTACCGTTTCCAACAGTGGAATTGCATCACAGATTGTGAAATTTATCAGCTATTTATCTGCGGTTCATCAAGACAATATGGAACAGATAAAAGCCTATATTCAAGCGCAGGGAGGTTATATTTTCCATCTGGATTCCACTTGTGAGGGGGACAGTCCGAAATTAACTTCCAGCATTGATGCTGTTAGCGGATTTGTCTTACAATCTGCCAAGCTTAAAAGTGAAAACGAAGCGGATATTGTGAATTTTCTACTCTTGATAAAGGAACAGTTGGGACCCCCCCATGCCGTTATTACAGATATGGGACGAGGAATGATCAAAGCGGTCAAAAAGGTTTTCCCTGATCGTCCTCATTATATTTGTCATTTTCATTTTCTTTGCATGATGGGTAAATTGTTATTTGATGAAGAAAATAACATCTTGCGCAAGAAACTGTCCCTGGCCGGTGTCTCCGGGAAATTAAAGGCTTTAAAACGAGAGTTAGAAAACAGATACGAACGATCAGTGTTGGATAATTTATTTCAGAATTTGAACCAACCCATGCTGATTCAGGATGAAAGCCACTCACTTGAACCGCTTGTATACAGCTTAATTTGTTGGATACTGGATTATCCCTCGGCTGGAAACGGATACGGATTTCCATTCGACAGAAGTTATCTGGAGTTTTATCTTCGTCTGCAGGAGGCAATGGAGCAGGTAGAAAAATATTTGTCTTTGTTCCCTTATGATTCCAAACAAACAAAAATACTTGGGCGCCTGCGCAAGTGTATGTTTGAGGTCACCAGCAATAAAAATCTCCGCCTGGTGGTTAAACACTACCAGACCAAAGTTGAGGTATTTGAACGATTGCGTCGTGCCCTTCGCGCTGCGCCTCAAGAAAGTCGCCAAGGTCTGTCTGATTTAGGAACTCCCGGTTCCGCGAAAGAAATAAAAGCCATTAAAAAGGCCGTTGACAATTTCGCCCGCTATCTGGATAAAAAAATTCTGTTGTCAAAGAACAAGACTATTCGTAATAGCTTTCAACTCGTTCAAAAACGAATAGAGAAATATCAGCCCATGCTTTTATCAGACCCGATTGAAGTCGAAGCCGGCGGCAAAAAGCGGTTGATCTTTATAAATCGGACTAACAACATTCTTGAACAACATTTTCGCGTTTTCTCTTATAACCATCAAAGAATTACCGGAAACGGTTCCATGAAAAAAACATTAAAATCAATGCACCCTTCAACTCCATTGGTGATGAATCTAAAAAATGAAAATTACATCAGATTGATTTTCGGCGATGAACATAAAATTGCTCATAAATTTGCCCAGGTCGATGTCCTCAAAGTACGAGAGGATATACATAACAAAACGGCTAAAAAATTCTCCATATCTAAAAAATCAAAAAAAATATTACGAGACAAAAACTTTCTTGAAAAACTAAATGTCGTATTTGAAAAACAGAGTATGTACGCTCACAAATAACATAAATCCAACTAAATTTTGTGGTAATACCTATTATTATTACATAAGCAACGCTCCTGAAAGTACAAAATTGAAGACCTTTGTCTGGTTAAGTGGTCTTAGATGGGCCATAGAGCAATGTTTTGAAGAAACGAAAAGTGAGTTAGGTATGGATCAGTATGAAGTCAGAAAATATCCGGGATGGAATCATCATATTTTAACCTGTATGCTATCTCATTTTTTTCTTTGGCACCTTAAAATCAGATTGGGGGAAAAAAGCGCCATCTATTACGCTGTCGCAGCTTAGAGTTTTACTGGAGGTTGTCTTACCTTTAAGAACCCATGATATCGATGGTGCTATATTATTAGTAAAGTGGATCCAAGGAAAAAGCCATAAGGCTTATCTCTCACATAAGAAAAAACGACTTGAGAATATATCAAAGTTATTATAAGTGTCGTTGTAGGGTTAAATACATTAACGCCACTCCAAAGATTTATGTTGTAATTCTACAGATGAATATTTATTCCTTAATTTTGATAACCCACCTTCCCAGTCAAAT
>JAYEGQ010000107.1:0-17645 GCA_034659095.1 Thermotogota bacterium | reverse complement strand
CAGTGGAATCATACCCTTTTTTACATAAATTGCAAATGGTGGGTTTTGAGATGTCCACTTCATTTTGAATGTTATAATCGAACGGTTCAAGAAGCATGATTATAAGGCAGATGTATAATTTATGAGTTTTATCAAGTCAATTACTGTGGTTACTTTGAATGATTAACACTGAATTACCCTACAAAGTTATTTTTGGGCTTTAGGAGTTAAAAATGCAAGATGAAAAACTCAAAAAAAGTCTGTTAATCAAAAAAGTTTTAATTATAGTTGGCACTTCAGGTTTTGCCCACTACTCCTTAATACCATATATATCCAACAACCACTTCGCTAAATATTCTGCAGAATCTATGATTTCCTGTTTATTCACGAACTCATTGGCAGAGTGGATGTTGCCACCTCCAGGACCAAATACCAGTGTAGGTAACTTGGTCCTTACGCCAAACAAGTTAAAATCACCGATACTGGTAGAAATGAATCGGCACTTGTTAGTTTTGTTTCCGGGGTTATACGCCTCAATGATTTCAAAGAGTTTGTCAAAGTATTTGTTGTTTTTTGATAAATAAGGACGATATTCCACATCTTCTGAGGGTGAATATTTTCTCATCAAGCGGACTTTGGTCTTCAGGTGAAGAGATTTGATAATTCGTCTGATCTCTTTTTCCACAGCGGATGGTTTTTCGTTAATCCCCAACTGACGGTTGATGGTTACTTTGCAAAATCCCGGAACGGTAAAGGATTCATCTCCACCTTCTATATTTAAGACCACGTAGTCACCGCGACCCGTTTTGATATCCGAAAATTTGTTAAAACTGATAAGCTCTGTAATGACTCTGGAGGCATCATGCAATGCGTTCAATCCCCTTTTGGGATGTGATGCGTGGGACTCCCGGCCGTAAAACTGAATTTCAAACTTTTCCCTGCCCTCAGCACCAACAACCACCACGGGAAATTCTGGGTTTTTGACAAGCTTCTCGTGGGTCAAACAGTAATTGTCTTTTGTCAACTCAGGCGAAGGTTCTGTAACAATTATTAAATCGTAATTGTCAAAGCCGTATTGTTTTAGAAGCTCATCCGTGCCGATGGAATGGGGAGATTCTTCACCATAAACAAGCGAGAGAAACAGTTCGCCGTTCAATTCCTTACATCTTTTGGCTATTGCTTCATACACCTGTACTGCAACAGCACAACCGGCCTTCATATCTGCTGCGCCCAGTCCGTAAATCTTGCCATCATCTTCGTATGCTCCGTATTTATCGTATATCCATTCGCCTTTGGTTCCCACGGTATCCAGATGGCCGTTGAGAAGGATTTTGGGACCTTTACCGTTCCCAAATTTGGCCTCCACGTTGAAAAAGCCTTCCCGATTTTCTATGGAAAAGGTTTCACTGTCGCCCTTTTCGGGTTTGTATCCCTTTTTATTAAGGTAGTCGAAAGCATATTGATAAGCCTTATCATCATCCCAGATTGAACTGGGGTATTTGATGAATTTTTTTGTCAGCTCAACGACATTTTGTTCTTCTTCTTTGGTTAAAATTCTTTCCACGATTTCACCCCTTATTATAACTGTTAGACAATTAAATTTGCAATGCAATGGTCCTTTTTATCTTTGATTGTGTGATTATTCTGTCCAGAATCTCATAGACGGCTTTCCTTATGAGCTAAACCCTAAACCCAGCAACCTAAACCCCTTGCTTTATATCTTAAAAACTATACACTTTTGATAAAGCTCTTGCAATTTCAGGTTGTCCAATTCCAGTGTCTTGACTTCCTTGATTTCCCAATCAAAGGCATCTGTGAATTTGGAAAGCGGATCAATGGGGAAATCACAATATTCACTCTTATAATGCATGGGGATAACTACTTTGGGTTTGATGAGCTCGATTACCTTTACAGCTTCATTGGCATCAATGGTATATGTTCCACCTACAGGTATCATAAGAACATCTGTATCAGATAACTTTTGAATCGTATCGGAATCGGGTATATGCCCCAAATCTCCTAAATGGGTAATGGTAATTCCCTCAGAAACAATCTTAAAGATGATATTTCCGCCTCTTTTTTTACCCATATCCTTATCATGATAGGACTTGTAACCTTTGATCATAACATCTTCAAATGCGTGCTCTCCTGCAGTTTTTACAATTGCCGGATCACCGGGTACACGATCATGTGCGTTGTGATCATGATGCTGATGACTTTCAGTAACAATTTGGATTTCTCCGGGGTTAAAAGGGTAAGAAACCGAATTGTCAAACGGATCGGTCAATATGCAAAATGAAGACCTGATTTCAAAACATGCATGTCCCAACCATCTGATTTTCATAACAAACACCTCTTTTTAAGTTTGTTATTATTATACAGTGTTTCTTGTTTTAACTCAAATGAGGAATTATTCAACAATTTCCAGTAACTCAATTTTAGAGACTTTATCCCTGGTGAGCTCCAAATACGTTAATATTTTCTCTATTTGGAAAGAACCTCCTTCATTGGCGCATTCTTTCATTTCAAAAGTAATTTTTTGATTTCCAGATGCAAAGGCATACTCCAATCTGATAACTTTTCTAATCATCGTTGAACTCCTTGTCTGTGTCATGCTGTCAAAATGCCGCGGGTTATAATGCTCATTAATCATACACTGTTAATCATCGAAATTCAACCTATAGTTGTAAAAAGTT
The DNA here is from genome assembly GCA_034659095.1 of Thermotogota bacterium. Taxonomy (GTDB): domain Bacteria; phylum Thermotogota; class Thermotogae; order MWEM01; family MWEM01; genus JASUTC01. Next base: position 14,970 of record JAYEGQ010000107.1, on the reverse strand, counting down.
TATGAACAATACAACTATAAGTGGTATAATATCTTGGAAGAGTGGGGTGAGAAGAACCGTGAATGAATTCGGGATGAAATTGAGAAAGTTAAGAGAAAATCGCAAGGACAGCCAGGCAAAGGTTGCAGGCTTGTTGGGGGTTTCTCCTCAAATGGTCTCAAAGCTGGAGATGGGTAAATCCAAACCTTCCATGGATGTTTTAAAAACACTGTCAGTGTATTTCAAAGTCAGTGTGGAATATTTTCTTGGCTTGGATCAGGAATCAGCGTTAGAAGACAAAAAAGAATACTGGCCCCTGTTGGGCGAGATTGCTGCCGGCCGTCCGATCTTTGCCCAGGAGAATATTATCGCTCACATTCCCCGTATCCCCGGCATTCCCGGAGACTTTTGTTTGAAAACAAAGGGGAAAAGCATGGAACCTGTCATCATGGACAAATCAATTGTCATCGTTCAAAAGGAAAAAAACTTAAAAAGAGGAACCGTTGGGGTCTTCATCATTAGAAACAACGAGTGTGTGGTTAAACGCTTTTTTCCTGATGCTTTTGGGGTGGTTCTTCAAAGTGAAAATGCGAATTATGAGCCCATTGTTATCAACAAGAAGATCTGGGAAGCGGATTGTATGATCTTGGGAAGGGTCACTAAAGTAATCCTTGACGTGATATAAACACGCTTTTCCTTTATGGTATACTATTCACTGAGTATGTGAAAAATAACACAGGAGGTGCAACATGTATCTTGAAATTTATGATGTAATAGCACGCGAAGTATTGGATTCAAGGGGAAACCCGACCGTTGAAGTGGAAGTTTATCTTGAAGATGACACGATGGGAACCGCCATCGTTCCTTCCGGAGCTTCCACAGGACAGTTTGAAGCACTTGAAATGAGAGACAAAGACGACAGATATATGGGAAAAGGAGTTCAAAAAGCCGTTAAGAACGTGAACGATATTATCGCGCCAAAATTAATCGGTTTGAACGTTTTTGAACAAACGTTTATCGACAAGGTCATGCTGGATTTGGATGGTACAGATAACAAAGACAAATTGGGTGCTAATGCCATTCTTGGTGTTTCCATGGCCGTATCCAGAGCCGCAGCATCTGCATTGGAACTTCCTCTTTACAAATATCTGGGCGGGGCAAATGCCAAGACTATCCCAGTTCCCATGATGAACATCATCAACGGTGGACAGCACGCTGACAACAGTTTGGATATCCAGGAATTCATGATTATGCCTGCCGGTTTCTGCTGCTTCAAAGAAGCCCTTAGAGCCGGTGCAGAGATATTCCACAATCTGAAAGCCATCTTAAAGGCCGAAGGACACATTACATCCGTTGGAGACGAAGGCGGATTCGCGCCAAACTTGGGTTCCAACGAAGAGGGAATCTCCGTTATCATCAAAGCTATCGAAAAAGCCGGTTACAAACCAGGAGAACAGGTCCTTATCGCCATGGACTGTGCTGCCAGTGAATTCTACAACGCTGAGGACAAGACCTATCACGTTGACGGCAAAGACATGACTTCCGATGAATTGTTGAAATACTACGAGATGCTGGTTGGAAAATACCCCATCATTTCCATTGAAGACCCCTTTGACGAAGAAGACTGGGATGCCTTTGCAAAAATGGAAGCCAGCCTTGGAGACAAAGTTCAAATCGTTGGAGACGATCTTTACGTCACCAACAAAAAGAGACTTGAAAAGGGTGTCAAACTGGAAGCCAGTAACTCCATTCTGATTAAGTTGAATCAGATCGGTTCCGTTACCGAAACATTGGACACCATCGAATACGCCAAGATCAACAATATGACCAACGTGGTTTCCCATCGTTCCGGAGAAAGCGAAGACACATATATCGCAGACCTGGCAGTTGCAACAAACGCCGGTCAGATCAAGACAGGATCCCTGTCAAGATCAGACAGAATCGCCAAATACAACAGATTACTCAGGATCGAAGAAGAGTTGGGCGAATGCGCTGTATTTAAGGGAAAAGACACTTATTATTCCATTAATAAATAATTGAATTGATATCGAATCCGGGTCTTTTATTGATCCGGATTTTTTTATTTTTCGGAGGTGAAATCAAATGAAAACAGTAATGGCCATTATGGTTGCAAACAGAAAAGAAGAAGCGGAAAAGAAGAAGCGGAAAAGGTTCAAAAGTTGCTCACAGGTTGGGGTTGTTTGATCAAAATGCGCGTTGGACTCCATGACCAGGTACTGGATAACTGCTCTGATAAAGAAAAACACGAGGAACCGATGAGAAAACTGAACGTTCTTAAAGGCGTTCAGGCAAAGATGATGACTCTTTCCTTGGATGAATGATTCAGTAATCTCTATTTATACTGCTTTTCGTACAATTCTTTATAAACTTTACATTGCTCCAATAAATTCTTATGGGTGTCATATCCCACGATTTGTCCCTGGTCTACCACAATGATTTGTTTTGCTTTTCGCAAGGTGGTAAAGCGGTGGGCGATGATAACGGAAGTTCTTCCCAGCACGAGCTGATCCAAGGCTTGTTGCATTTGGGCTTCCGTTGCGGCGTCCACACTGGAGGTGGCTTCGTCCAGGATTAAAATCGGACTGGCAGTTAACGTGGCTCTGGCAAAGGCGATGAGTTGCCGTTGTCCACCAGACAAAAGCACCCCTCCTTCACCAACTTCTGTTTGATAGCCTTTTGGTAATTGTCTGATAAAATCGTCAGCCCTGGCGGTTTTAGCTGCCTGAATAACCTGATTATCAGCGGCATTTGGATTTGAATAGCGAATGTTTTCCATAATCGTTCCCGTAAACAAAAACACATCCTGGGGAACTAACATCATGATTTCACGCAATTGCTGCATTTTGATCCTTCGAATGTCAACGCCATCGATGGTGACTGAGCCCTTATCCACATCGTACAACCTGGCCATGAGTTTGATCATGGTTGATTTCCCAGCTCCGCTGGGTCCCACGATAGCTGTTGTTTCTCCTGAAGGGATCGTCACAGACATGTTTTTAATCACCGGTTGATCCGTTTCATATTGAAAGTGAACCTGATGAAATCCAATCGCCCCTTTCACCGGACGAGAAAGTGTCACAGGATTTTTCGGGGTTGTTATGGTAGGTTTGATTTGAAAATATTCATATATGCGGTCTGCCGAAGCAGCAGCCGTTTGATAAACATTGTAAATCTGGCTTAAATCTCTAAGTGGAAGAAAAAAACGATTGGTGTAGGCTATAAATGCCATCAAAACCCCGATGGTGGCACCGTTTTGCCCGTTAACCACCATGAATCCACCTGCAAGGATAACCAGTGCAGTTCCCAGTGTCCCTGTCAGAGACATGAAAGGGAAAAACAACGCAGAAATAACTACTGCCTTTATCTGGGCATAGAGGTTTTCCTTGTTCAATTTTTCAAAGGATTTCACGTTATCCGTTTCCTGGGACATGGCCTGAACCACACGAATCCCTGAGATATTCTCTTCAACACCGGCATTCAGTTCTCCAGTCTTTTCCCGGACTTTCTTATAGGCCTTTCGCATTTGCCCGCCGATCAACAACGTACCCGCAAAGATAACGGGGATGGTGATCAAAACGATTAAAGCCAACTGAACGTTTAACAAAAACATGACAACGATAATCCCCGCCAAAGTAATGATATCGCTTAACAGGTTGACGATGCCACTGGAAATGAAATCAGACAAGGTATTGATGTCATTCGTCAAGCGGGACATGATCTCCCCGGTCTTTTTTTCTGTGTAAAAGTCCATGGACAGGGATATGACATGTTGGAACATGTCTTTCCGAATGCTGGCCACAACCCGCTGACCCAGTTTTACCGACAGATATGATCCCCAGTATGAAGCTACCCAGAAAACGGCGTAGGCACCTGCGAATCCGGCCAAAATCAAATGCAAACCGTTCACATTCCCCGGAACGATAAATTCATCAATGGCTACCTTTGACAAATATGGAACGAACATATTCACAGCTGCTACAATGGTCATAAAAAGGAAGGTGAGCATCAGGGTTTTGATCTGAGGTTTCAGATATCCCATGAACATCTTAAAAACACCACGATTAAGGTCTCTCAGCCGATAGGATTTTTCACCCTCATTCATCATCCTGCTCATGAATCCGCTATTCATGGACACCATTCATCACCTCCCCGGAATCGTCCGTTTTTTCTTTGACAATGCCGAATGATTCCCCGTCAATTTGCAGGGTGTAAATCTGACGATATAACCCAGGTTGTTCCATTAGCTCTTCAGGAGTTCCAAATTGTGCAACCCGGCCCTTGTCAATCACCAATATTTTGTCCGCGTTTTTTAGTGTCCAAAGACGATGGGCAATCATAAATACGGTTCGGTCTTGGGTCAGTTGATCAATTGCCTCGAGAATCTTTTCGTCAGTTTTGGCGTCAACACTGGAGGTGGGTTCGTCCAGTATCAACAACGGGGGATTCAGCAAAATGGTACGGGCGATGGATAGCCTCTGTTTTTGTCCTCCCGAAAGCTTAACCCCTCTTTCACCGACCTTTGTATCATACTTTTTAGGAAGTGTCATGATAAAATCGTGAATTCCAGCTGATTTGGCTACGGCTACAATTTCGTCCATGCCGGCATCGGGCTTTCCAAATCCAATATTTTCTTTTATAGTCACGTTGAACAAAAAGGCATGTTGCAAAACGATGCCAATGTTACGCCTGAGACTCTCCAAAGTCATATCCTTAATCGATTGGCCGTCTATGGTAATCTGTCCGCTGTCCGCATCGTAAAAGCGAGGCAGCAGGTGAACCAGCGTAGACTTACCGGCACCTGTGGGACCCACAATGGCAATGGTTTCTCCCGGGTTTGCACAAAAGCTGATGCCTTTTAAAACCGGTGTTTTTTTATCGTAGGAAAAGGAGACATCTTCAAAACATACCTTCCCATTAACCTCTGACACATCCTGTGCGCCGGGGCTGTCTTTGACTTCCGGGTCGGTATCCAGCACCTGGAAGATTCTCTCAGCAGATGCCGCAGACACCATCACACGGCTGATCAGCATTCCCGTTTGTCGGATGGGGCGCATCATCATACCTATATAGGTGGTAAATCCCACGAGGGTTCCCAAAGAAACGGTTCCTTTGATGACCTGTATACCGCCATACCAAATAATTACACCTGTAGCCAGACCCATCAGAACAAATACAAAGGGCATCCAGAATGAAGTGATTTTCCCGGCTTCCAGATTAATCTGAAAAAAGCGTTCGTTGGCCTTTTTAAAAGAGGAACAAGTTTGTTTTTCCCTGCCAAATATCTTGATGACCTGTATCCCTTGGAGTTGCTCTTGAATAACTGCTGTCAACTTTGCCAGGATGCCCCTGGATTTTCCGTAAGCCGGCCTCACTTTAAAAGCATACCGGGTAATACCGAATATCATAAAGGGAAGCATTAGGATGTAAAGAATTGCCAACTGTGTACTCCAGAAAAACATCACCACCAGGATACCGATGATGAACAGACTATTGCCGATGATGTGTATGCTGGCAAACCCAAAAAAGGTTTGCAGTGTTTCCGCATCGGCAGTAATTCTGGACATCACGTCACCGGTAGCTGATTTGTCAAAATAGGAAAAAGAAAGGCGCATGAAATGACGGTATAATTGCTGCCGAATGGTGTAAACCACTTTTTGGCCTCTAGACTCTGCCAAATACCTGATAAAAAAATCAATCATCCCCTGAACAGAAACCGCCCCGATCATGCCGGCAGCTGCAAACCATAGATAATTTACCTTTCCAGGGGTTAAAAAACGATTTAGAGAAATTTTAACAAGCCAAGCCGGTGTCAGACCCAGGAGTGTGGAAATGATAAACCCCGCAGCAATTAAAATCACCGAGCCCTTGTATTGAGACAGATAACCTGAAAGCCTTTTAATAATGGAGAGTGTGCTTGCTTTTTGTTTATTCATGGTCCACCTTCTGTATCGCTTGAACTCTCTGTTGCATCCGGTTATGTTTACATTTGTCTTTAAAGGCATTATTGGTTTTAATCATTTCCAAAAGATATTTGGAGGCGCTTTCCAATGCATCATTTTCCACCCTGTAATGGGTGAAATATCCCCGCTTCTCCCCCCTGACGACACCCGCTTTTCTTAAAACCTGTAAATGTTGAGAAACAGCTGCCTCTGAAATGGCTAATCGCTTGGCAAGGGCTCTGACACAATAATCATGATCTAATAACAGTTTGACAATATTGAAACGCGTTTCATCCGCTAATGCTTTTAAAAGGCAAAGAAAATCATTCACTGTTTGTACACCCCTTTCTTTTAAGTGGATGCTTAATTGAATTATATTTGATTTAAATGGATTTGTCAAGTTCTCATATTAATCCACACCTCAATAACAAAAAATGACAATATTTTGGTAAAATCAAGATAGTAAAAAGAAAAGGAAGGAATAAACTATGATCTTATTAATTATTCTAACCATTCTTTTTTTGGTGATTGCCTATATAGGTATCCATTTAAACAAATCCGCCTTTTACACAAAAACATGGGAGTATCAGGCCACGTTTGACAACGAAGTCAAAGAGGGCTTTTTTGACCCTGGCTTTTACAATCGACTAAGAAAAGAAGAGTTATACATTGATTCCACATTTGGTTATCCAATTCACGCCATTTGGATCCCGGTGTAAGGTTCGGATAAAACGGTGATCATGTCTCATGGATACACATACTCTCTATTTGGCTCGGTGAAATATATGAACATATTTCTTCAAAAGGGCTATAACGTTCTCTATAGGCCCTCCACTACAAAGACGTGAAAACACCTTAAATAAAGACGTAGGGGAGCACCCCGTGTGGGCTCCCGCAGGGAAATAGCAGAGACGACTTTTTGGGAAATCAATCGAAAAATGGTTTTTGCAGTGCAACCATCAATATGCTATAATGAAAGTCCAGCGACCATTGCTTTTTATTTTTCTCAATTCTTGTGCTGAGCACTTATTTTTAACGCTTTGAAAGGAAAAAAGCATGAAAAAAATCGCGTTTTCCATAATCATTATTTCATTACTAATTATTGTACTTTTTATCTCATTCCGAAAAGGTCCTGTCTTAGTAGGATTTGCCGGCTCATTAAGCAGTAAAAACGCGCCTTTGGGAATAGCGGTTAAGGATGGTGTTCTGCTTGCACTGGAAGAAATCAACGCAGAGAACGGCATCAACGGAAGAGAACTGGAATTAGTCATAAAGGACGATGAAAACAATCCCCAGACCGCTGTAAGGGTGGATGCAGAATTGATTAAAGAAGGTGTCTGTACGATTATCGGCCATGTTACCAGTGCCATGACAGAGGCTGCCCTTTCCCAAGCCAACGAAAAACAAATGTTGTTATTGAGTCCCACAACAAGTAGCATTTCAGTATTGGACGGTGATGACAACCTTATTTCCATTCATCCTCCGAATATTTACGAGCAGGAAGCTCTTGCACAATACGCCATCAAGCAATTTGAAAGTATTTCCATCATATACGATGCGGATAACAAGGCATTTAGTGAAGGCTGGGTCTCCTATTTCAGTAGCGCTTTTCAAGATATTGGTGGAAAAGTGGATGCTGTTTATGGTTTTTCCGCCAAGAATACAGAATTATACCAAGCAACCAACGAATTATTGGCTAAAAACCCCCAAGCGGTATTAATTGTAGCTTCTGCTATAGACACCGCGAATATCTGTCAGCAGATCGAAAAGAAATTCCCAAAACAGGTCTTAAAACTTTCCAGCGGATGGGCCTTGGACAGCGCTTTGATTGAACAAGGTGGTTTGAGTGTGAACGGTTTAATACTGCCCAGTTCATGGGATAGAGACTCAACAAACCCGGCTTATCTTGCTTTTAAAGAAGCATTTATAAAAAGGTACAAACGAGATCCCCAATTTGCTGAAACATACGGCTATGAAGCGATTATGGTTCTAAGCGAAGCTTTAAAAAGCGGTGTCAAACCGGAACCGATGAAAATAAGAGAAAAGATCCTGTCTATTGGAGAATTTCATGGACTGCAGAGCACCATATCCATAGATCAAATGGGTAAAACAAAACGGGATGTCTTTCTTTTTACCGTGGAAAACAATTCATTTAAAAGGATTACGGATTAATGGCCGGAAAAGAAAATACTCTTCGACGAGAACTCTTCAAGCTATTCATCATCCTCTTTAGTTCATTTATCATTGTTTTTGTGCTGATGGTAGGAATTGGTGTTTATAACTCCACCAAAAATGACATCATTAACAATAGTATGCAGGTAGCCGAAAGCATCAGAAACACCATCAATATTCACCTTGTAGGATCAGATGAGAAAATGCTTACACTGAGGGATTTCTTAACGGATAAAATTAGTAATCAGGAAGTATTAGACAAAGATGTCAACCTACTCTTCGACTCGTTTATCAAAAACAACCGTCAGGGTGTTCAAAGGATTAAGATCGTTGATATGTTTGGGAATATTCTTTACGTTAACCCCTATTCAGAATTTGAGTTAGGTAACAATATCCTCTACGCACCATATTTGAAGAATGCCACAGATGAACCCAAATGGTCTGATTTTTCCCTTTCTTCCACTACCGGTGATTATTCTTTAAAAATCTCAGTTAAATTTAACTCCGGATACCTGGTGGCGGATATTAATGTAGATTCTTTAAACAAACTCATTACTGATCTGGGTGAAAACACTGCTGTAACCGTTTATGACAGCAAAGGAACGGTTATTCTAAGTGATTATCCTGAACGTATTAATAAACGTGAAAACCACTCCAATCAGGAAATGGTAAAAAGTGCCCTTGACGGTAAAAGTACAACCGGACAATTCACACATGTTTATGCTGGAGAAAAAGAAGAAATGTTTGGCACTTCGTTACCGTTGAACAACAACTGGGTTGTTCTCGTGGCAAGTCCCACAAAAATCGCCTTTCAAAGGGCTTACAAGCTCGTACTATGGTTGTCTCTTGGTAGCCTCGCTGTTTTCATCGTAGGATTTTTTTTCTCCGGTTATTTTATTAAAAAGATTGAACAGTCCATTGATGGGTTGATTCAAATGTCCAACAACTTGGAAAAAGGTGATTATGCCACCAATAATGATATTCCAGAGTCTTATTATGAATTAAACAAACTGGCAAACACCTTTGTGCTTATGGCAGAAAAAATCGACCAAAGAGAAAAACTCCTGATTTATCAAAAAGAAGAGTTAGTTGCCAGTAATGAAGAACTGGAGTCCTATAACGAGGAAATCAGCGCCATGAATGAAGAGCTCCGTGTGAGTCAAGAGGAAGCATTGACAGCCAATCGGGCAAAATCAGAATTCCTGGCGAATATGAGTCATGAATTAAGAACCCCACTTAATGGAATATTGGGTTTTTCACAGTTACTGTCACAAACAAAGTTATCAAAAGAGCAATTGGATTATATCGATAATGTCCTCTTTTCAGGAAAGCATTTGTTACAAATTATCGGTGATATTTTGGACTTCTCCAAAATTGAAACCGGTTATTTCAAATTGGATGAAAAACCAGTGGATTTGATCCAAATGTTGATAGAAATCTTTAACATGATCAAACCCTCTGCAGAAAACAAACCGTTAAATTTACATCTAAAAATGGATGAAAACCTTCCTAATACCATCATCACGGATGCTCTCAGGTTAAATCAGGTATTGATCAATCTTCTTGGAAATGCGGTTAAATTTACAGAACAAGGTGAAGTCCTGTTAGAAGTTTTGCAATTGGAAAGAACTGAAAAAAGGACAAAGATTCGTTTCATCGTGAAAGATACTGGCATTGGCATTTCAGAAAAGATGCGTGAAAAGATTTTGGATAAATTCACACAGGCGGATTCAACCATTACAAGAAAATATGGTGGAACGGGTCTTGGTTTGTCTATTTCCAACCATATCATTCAACTCATGGGTTCCCAAATAGTCATTGAAAGCAAAATAGGCCAGGGGAGTACTTTTTCTTTTGATGTAGACTTTAATATCAGTGACGATACTACAGAGGCAACAGAAGACATAAAAAATCAAATCCATACTGAAAAGATGAACCATGATTTGTTCGTATTAATCGTTGACGATGATCCCATCAGTTCAAAATTGCTTCTCATCAGCTTAAAAAAACACTATCCAAATTTCCGGTTCAAACAAGTTACCGATGGAAAAAACGCAGTTGAAGCTTATAAAAAATCTCCTGCAGATTTGATCTTTTTGGATATACATATCCCCAAAAAAGATGGGATACAAGTAGCACAGGAAATCAGAGCCATTGAAGTTGACAGCAAAAAAACAGTTATCATCGGACTGTCAGCAGATATACGAGAAGACATTATTAACAAAGCACTTGAAGCCGGTATGAACACTTACATCAAAAAGCCCATTCAACAGGAAAAGCTGTTTGAAATAATCAACCAAATGATGTAAAGGAGAAAATATACGCAAAAAGATCTTCTCTGAGTCTTGGAAAAAAGAGGTTGAAATTTAGGTAATTTTATTTATCATTTTTTTCCGAAAATATTTGACATTTACAACATTTAAAAATAACTTAAAACATAATACATATCAAACATTTTTATAAGTATATTTTTATACCATTCATCTTCCTAATTATGTAGTTGTAATGGTCAAAAAACCGTTTTCTTATTTTCCAGAAAGGGGTTTTTGACGATTTGTTTACAAAATTACAAATTCCGAGAATGTTTCTTTTTTAAAATACAAAAATGTTGTATAATCAGATAGCACTAAATTTGTAGAATATATCATTTGATTTATTTGTTTTCCATTTAAATATCTTTGTGTTTGAAATTGGTGCTTTCTTATAGGATTTTTTCCTGGATGGATCAAAAAATTTATTAATAGACTTGGCTTTTTTATATTAGCTTAGGAGGCAAACTGATATGAAACTAAAATTTAAGCTTGAACCAACTATCACTTTAAAAATTTTGGGGATTTTAGCCATTGGATTGTTTATTTTGAGTTTGACCTTTAGTTTAATCAGTAACGCGTCATTTAAAATGTTGGAATCCGGAACATATGAGGTTGTTGACAACCTTTTGGAAGAGGATATTCAAAATAAAAACAGAACAAATTCAGCGTTTTTCAAGGCATATGGTGAAAACCTGGCTGCTTATCTTTCGATCATTTCCGGTCCTCCCATTTGGAATTTTGAAACTGAACTGGTGGAATCATTCGCCAATGATTTGTTAAAATTACCAAATGTAACCTATGTTGTCATATACGATGAAAATGGAAGAGTTTTAGCGGGAGAAAAACTACAAGAGAATAACTCATTGTCCTTTTCCAAGGAAATTGATTTTGAGGATACTTTCTTGGGAAATGTGGAACTGGGACTTGATCAGGCTTATCTTGAAAATCTGAAGCAAGAAAGTGTTGAAACCAAAGAAAACCTATTGGAACAATTCTCCGATAAATCAAGTGAGATAATTTCACAAAGACTGTTCATCATGTTAATCGTCACAATTCTGTCCGCTTTGGTTATTATTATCATAGCTGGGATATTTGTTTATTTCACTACAAAACCTCTTCGAAAGGTTCGAGAGGTTGTAGATGATTTAGCACAAGGTGAAGGCGATTTGACCAAACGATTGGATATTAAATCCAAGGATGAGGTGGGAAAATTGGCTGATTCCTTTAATCATTTTCTAAACAAACAAAATGAACTGATAAAAAGCATCAAATCCATATCAGGTGCCATTGACGGTAATTCTTTGAAACTTTCCGAAATCGTTCATGAAGAGAACCAATTAGCTGGGGATGTAGTTGAGAAAATCAATGAAATTGAAGGGGAAACACAGAATATCTCTTCCTCTCTTGAACAGGTAACAGCCAGTGTTCAGGAAGTTGCTGCCAACTCACAGACGGTGGCTAAATCATCTAAAGAAATTTCCAAAATGGCCGAGAATTCCAGAAATTATGTGCAGGAGAGTACGAATTCTGCAACAATGATCGAAGATAAAATGAACGAAGTAACGAGGCAAATGATAAACACAGCAAACAGTGTGGAAAAACTTGTGGGAAATCTTTCGAATATTGAAACAATTCTTGAATCCATCAACGCCATTGCAGAGCAAACCAATCTGCTTGCACTGAATGCGGCTATTGAAGCAGCAAGAGCCGGTGAGGCAGGCAAGGGCTTTAGTGTCGTAGCGGATGAAATAAGGAAGTTGGCTGAAGAAAGTAAAGATGCAACGAAAAAAGTCGCCACCATACTCAAGGACATTTCCTCTCAATCATCTGAGGTTAAGGAAAAAACAGAAAATGTAAATACCAGTGTAAAAGAAGCTTTCACAATCAGTGCCCAAGTCAGGGAGAAACTGGGAACCCTCATGAATCAGATTGAGAATATGGTAGCCGGGAGTGAAGAAGGGTTCAATTTGTCAAATTTGCAGAAAGAATCCACTGATGAGATTTCGCAAGCTGTTGAGGCATCAAATGTAAGCACTCAATCCCTGGTAGAAAAACAGCAAGTTATAGTAGAACTGATACGAAAACTGAAAACAGGTGTAGATGCTGTGGAACAATCAGGAGTTCAAATGCATGACTCTTCAAGAATTTTAGGTAGTGAAATCAATAGGTTTAAGATAAATGAAGATGATAATGAGTAATAAAATTCATATCGAGTTCATAAAACATTTGGAGGTGAAATTATGAAAAAGTATTTATTGATTGGTTTTTTAACACTTGCAATGATGGCTTTGGTTTTCTCAAATGCACCATTTAAAATTTATACCGAATTGATCGGTCGATCTCAATTTTACGATGAAGAAGATGTACTCACCGGTTCTTCAGTTGAGATTGTTCAGGAAATTCAGAATAGGGTTGGAGACGATACAGAAATTGAGGTTTTACCTTGGTCTCGTGCGTACAATCTCATTTTATCCGAGGATAACGTAATCCTTTTCTCAACCACATTAACAGAGGAAAGAAGGGAGTTATTCCAATGGGTTGGCCCCATATTTAGTCAACCTTGGGTTTTCTATGTTAAAAAAGGGTCCGGTGTGGAGATCAACTCAATGGAAGATGCCGAAAAACTGGGCAGAATCGGAACATATTTAAACGATGCTAGAGAACAATATCTGATTTCACTGGGCTTCGATAATATCGATAGTGCAGTCAATGAGGTCAATAACATTAAAAAGTTGGACTTGGGAAGAATTGATGCCATGATTGCTTCGCCAGATAACTTCTTCGCCTCTTGCAGAGAAACCGGTATAGACGCAGATAACTTCGAAGAAACTTATCTGGTATCTGAGCAGGGACTGTACATCACGTTCTCAAAAGACTTTGACGAGGCCATCGTTGCTGAATGGCAAGAAGCTTTAAAGAGCATGTATGAAGACGGAACTTTTGAAGAAATCTATCTCAAATGGTACCCGGATGCACGTCTTCCTACGTATCAAGTGGTTGAATAAAAATCCTTGTTAGGTAAATAAAGAGGCCCTTACGGGCCTCTTTAATTTTTGTATTGTAAAAATGATCCTTCAGTTCAAATATTTCTTTCTCTAACCAACTCAATCGCTTCTTTTCCAGATAGATGTTCAATTTCCACTTCCACCATACAAGTTTGTTTAAAGAGTTTATCAATTTCTTTTAAGCGACCTTGTTTGTGATTTGGTGAGTATTTTGCAGCAAGGATTTCCAATGCATCTCGTTTTTCTTTTTCATCATCTAAAACCCGCGTTTTTCCAAAAATGATGACACTGCGAAAATAGGTGGTGTATTCTTCCGGTACAATATCATCTTTGTCAATGACACAAAAAGAAACTTTTGAATGTGCTTTGATGGCATCTATTTTATGTCCGCTGTAGGCACAATGAAAGTATATTTTGTTGCCTTTATAGATGTAATTGATTGGAACGGCGTATGGATAGTCGTCATCGCCTCTTAAGGCAAGTACACCGGATGTGCCTCTATTTAAGATTGCGATACTTTCCTTAGTGGATAAAGCTTGCTTTTTTTGACGCATTTCTCGAAACATATGAAACTCCTTTCGAATTTATTATTGAGCTACACGATTTCTTCCACTCTCTTTTGCCTTATACAGGGCGGTATCGGCAGAAGCCAATATTTCACGACTGTTTTTGGTGACTGACGGTATGACAGTGGATACACCGATACTTACTGTAATATGTTTCGTTTGAAGTTTAGATTTTTTATGGGGTATTTTTCTTGCGGTAATAGCTTGCCTGACTTTTTCAGCCTTTTCATAGGCAATTTCCAAAGGATCGTGAGGGAGGTATGGGCGTTGAAAGTGTATGTGGTGCCCTTACCGGAGGAGTTGCAGTATTGGGTGTTATGTTTGCTTCGGATAAATCTTTGGGTTCCGAAAGCAGAAAGACGATCGTGGCTGATTTCTACAAAGCCTTTGAAAAGCGTTTTGGGTCTGATAATTGTCAACAAATAAAGGATAAGTTCAGTGATGATACCCTTGGTTGCCAAAATGTGGTCAAGTAGTCTGCGGAAATCTTGGAGGAAATCATTAAAAAGCATCGTGAAAAAAAGATGTCAAATGAAAATGAAAAGAGCTAGATTTACTTTTATTATCTTTGATATGATCATTAAATAAGCTCTATTGAGAGTTCAAAAGGTTTTTTTATATAATTTTTGTGCTGGTTTTACATATGATATAATTAAGATAATGTCAAATATGGCGGAAATAATGGTATTTATCCATTTAGGAGGTTCCTGTTGACTATGCGTAAGCTATTCTATTTTTTATTAGGTATACTTTTAATGGCCTTACTACTCACTTCCTGTACCAACGGTCCAAAAACTTTGCTTCATACATTAAATCTCAAAATCCCAGGAATCACTGAGAGGTTTAAATTAGCCCCATTTGCAACTCAAACGGCAGAAGCCTCTATCGTTTCCGTTCTTCCTGGATTTAAATTTGTAACAGAAGAGGGAACGGCTATGCGCTTGACATTTGCCACCAATGTGACTGTTGGGTATTC
>JAYEGQ010000106.1:0-17831 GCA_034659095.1 Thermotogota bacterium | reverse complement strand
ATCCAGGCGTTTGATCACCCATTGAAAAGATTTATGTGTAAAACTGATAAATAGTGTATCCGTCTGTTCTAAGTATTCTTCAGGAGAATATTTATTTACTTCCATTACCTTTTTATAAGATTCACCGATATTCTGGTCAATAATAATACCATCCTGAATTAATGCATGGTATCCACAGTCACAACGAAGCTCTCCATTATAAATAGAATTCCCATCTACAATGGCATTGTATAGTTTTAGATTCCTTTGGCATTTTGGACAATAAAGAAGATTGAAAAATTGTAGAGGAATACCGATTTTGGTTTTTAAGGTTTTCTTGACCGTTTCAATTTCCGTTATTTTTTCATCAACTGCTTTAATTGCCTTTTCAATCTCCTTCTTTTCTTCAATCAAATCTTCTTTTTTTTCGTTGAAAAACTGGGCATAATATTCCAAATTCCTTTTATCAATAAGGTTGGTTAATCGCTTGAAAGATAAGATCTTTTTGATTTCTGTAATCTTAAATCGCATCTGTTTGAGTTCCTTGATCAAGGTCATATCTTCCACACATTTATCATCAAAACGGTATTGGCTATGTAATTTTTCGGGTAAGATCATCCCGTTGTCAATATAATATCGAATGGTATCAATTCTTGCGTCAAATTTCCTGGCAAACTCACCAATTTTCACTTTATACTCCTCCAAGGAAAAGGAACTTTAATTGATTCTATCATATTCAAGATTGAGAAAAAAGAAAGAAAGGAAGGTTCTGTTATTGTGGATTAGTAAAATGGTTAAGAATATGATCGTAAACCTGTGTGATGTTTTTGGGGCAATGTTCACTGGATGATATAGCAACGCCATACTGAGCATGATTAGCATCATCCGGACCGGTATCATTTTCATGTATCCATATACGGTCATTTCCAATCGTTCCAATAGCTCTCCAAGATAAATTACCAAAATAAACCATAAGATCCGGTGGAATATTCCGTAGTTTTTTGTAAACAACCTCCGGTCTGTAAATCTTAGTGTCCATAGTCCTTCCATTTTCATCTTTAATATTAAAAATCTTTTTTTCTAACTCATTCTTGAAAGTATTTAATGATTCAGGACGAATCAAGCCTTTAGGCTCCCGACCTTTTACATTCATAAACAGTTTCCCGTAATAACCACCAAATGCCCAGCAGGAAGTTTTTCCCCAATCAATCATTTCTTCTGCTATCAATTTTTCTATCCTTGTAATTGTTTTTGGTTTCTTCTTCAACCTCAGTAAACCATGATCCATTAACCAATCGTTGATGGCAATACCGCCTTTCATCTTTTGTACTCCATGGTCACTCACAATCAAAACTTGTTCATTCTTGGGAAGTGTTTTAAGCAATTCTCCAATCTTTTTATCCACGTATCGATAATATTTAAAAATAGAGTCGATAAAAGGACTTTTCGGATCATGTTTGGAATGGGTATGATCATGATGTGCCCAAAAGGCATGATGCATGCGGTCCGTTCCCATCTCAACCATCATGAAAAAATCCCACACTTTATTTCTTAAAAGTCTTTGTGCGATTTCGAATCTGTTCTTTGTCATTTCGTAGACATCCCTCAGTACACTTTTTTTGTCAGTAGTCCTCAGGTTTTCTACATCAAAAAGATAACGATCCACCCAAGAAGTTATTTCATACTTCAGGCTTTTTGGAAAAGTGTAATTACTTTTAACAGATGGTGTTAAAAAACTTGTAATGATATTTCCCTTAAAAGGTTTTGGAGGGTAAGTCAAGGGTACACCAATGATTAGTGAACTAAACCCCATTTTTGAAAGCGTTTGCCATATCGTATCGTAAGACACCATTGTAGCGTTAGGAATTAAAATATTTTTATAACTTCTGTCTAATCTGTTTTGGAATCCGTAAAGCCCTAATTCTCCAGGGTCTTTTCCGGTCAACATACTCATCCAAGCGGGAACGGTTATGGGTGGGATCGTAGATTTAAGAGGTGAAAAGGAGCCTTTTTTCATCAACTTTGAAATATTGGGTAGAAAATCCAAAAATTCTTTAAAGATCAAATTGGGATCAGCGCAATCAAGTCCTAAACAAACAAATTTTTTCATAACAATTACCTACATGAAAAAAGGGGCTTAAAAGCCCCCATTTGTTTATTGTTGATAGGCTTCCCCTTCAACTGTAATTGTTTCTCTTCCAATAATGGGTACAAAATAACTGATAATAAAATCAACGAAAGTATAGCCTTCAACGATTTTTAAATTTTTGGCAAAATCAGCACGATAAGGGGATAAACCGGTTCTTATCAGTTGGTCGAGTTTAAGATTTGTATCGTTCAAATTAAAAAGCATGGGACTGATAATGAACCACAATTCTCCGGATTCAGAAAAACTTCCCACCGGTCTCCCTGAAGCTTGCGGAAAATAACCCAAATTACCATCTCGGGACTGAAATACCACGGAACAGCTGCTAAAAGCAAAAATAATCAGCACTAGAACAATTAAAAAACTCATTTTTTTAAACACATTAATTCCCCCTTTTTATGATATGTGTTCTTAATCATTTTATTTGAAGAGGATAAACCCCCCCGGAATACGCAACAGAAAAAAGCGGCTCGACATTGTGATTCACCCCTATTCCTATCTGTAACCCTCCAACTGTAGAAAAAGGGATGAAGATTTCGCCTTTTATTGCTGCTTCTACATAATCTAAACCCATTTTGAGATCGGCGTTCAAATATAGCCCAAAAACTCTTCCCTTCACGGTGTTTAAAAATTCCAAAACCTTCAATTCTATCCCACCGTTAAGATAATAATCCGAAAGTTCGTGGACACCAGCTCCAATTCGAAATCTGACAGGGCCTGAAAAGGAAGGACCATAAGTAAAAACAAAACTAATAGTATTGCTTTCAAAATACTCTTTTGACTCTAAGTTTTTTATAAAATCTGCCTTCTGAAATTCAAGAGACAATCCAAAATAATCATCACTGTACTGAACGGCAAAACCATAGAATGTTATAAAGAAAAGAATAAAAATGCAAATATTTTTTTTCATCTTATCAACCTTAATCATTAAATTTAACGTCTAACATCTTTATTTTACCATAAAAACAGCAAAATTAAAGAGACTGAAAGTTATCAAGCAATGGTTTAAGCCTAATTCAATTTGAATTTTTCCAATCAAATGCAAATCAATTTTCAGGAAAAACAGGAGTTAATTCCTTTGCTTTTTTCTTTAACTGATTCAACTCTCCATCTGTAATAGGCGAATAATCATCTGCAATCTCACAAGCCCAGTCGAAAAACTTTTCGTGTCCGGGCGTAACGGCAGCTGTGACGGGAAGTGATAGGGTAAATCTCAAAGCCTTTTGAGCTTCTTCAAATGTTTCAACTGAATAGTACCAGGCTTTGTGATAAGCTCTCTGTTCATCTTTGGCAAGTGCTTTTTTTGTTATAATCATTCAAGAAAAAAACAGGAGGTTTTTTATGATAAAAGGGTTAATTTTTGATATGGATGGAGTTTTGATTGACAGTGAGCCTCTCTATAAGACATTAGACGGTAAATTATTCAAAGAATTGGGTTTTTCATTAACAGATGAAGAGTACGCTCATTTTGTAGGAACTACTGACGAAAAAATGTTGCGTGATTTAAAGGAAAAATTTTCATTAGATCAATCTGTAGATGAAATGAATCAATTGAGAGAAGAAATACATATGACATTTTTTAAATCCGCTAAACTGTATCCCATGCAACATCTGCATGATTTATTGGATTTGGCAAATGACAAAGCATTAAAACTTGCGGTGGCTTCTTCAACGGATGAAAAATTTGTGTTGTTAATCCTTGAAAAGATCGGTATCCTGGATTACTTTCAAACTGTTGTTTGCGGCAATCATATTGATCACTCTAAACCCGTTCCGGATATCTTTTTAAAAGCTGCCGAAGAATTGGAATTGAAACCAGGACAGTGCCTTGTCATAGAAGATTCAACAAATGGTGTTAAGGCCGGAAAGAATGCAGGGATGACCGTCATCGGTTTCCAAAGTGATGATGGTAGTCAAGATCTTTCTGAATCCCACAAAAAGGTATATTCGCTAAAGGAAGCAAAAGCAGTTATTGAGGAACTTCTATGATCATCAGTGCAGATACAGGTGGAACGTTTACCGATTTTGTCTATGTGAAAGATGGTAAGTTTAAGATTCTGAAAGTGCTTTCTACACCGGATAATCCGGCAAAAGCTGTCCTGAAAGGTAAAGATATTATCGCCCCAAATAATTTAAAAGAGTTGATTCACGGTTCTACAGTTGCTACAAATGCAGTTCTTGAAAGAAAAGGAGCCAAAACCGCAATCATTATTAATCGTGGGTTTGAGGATATTATTGAGATTGGCAGGCAAAACAGGCCGGAGTTATACAACCTCTTTGTCAAACGCCCTGAACATTTGGTCAATTCTCCCTTGAGATTTGGTGTACCGGGAAGAATATCAAAAAGCGGTGAAATCATTGAAGCCTTTGACCTTGAAGAAGCCAGGAAAGTGGCTGGCCAATTAAATGACTTGAAGATTGAATCCGTTGCTATTTGTTTCTTATTCTCCTTTGTTAATCCAATCCATGAATTAACCATGCGAGATGTAGTCTTAGAAATTTGCAAAAACCCTATCGCCTGTTCTTTATCCCATGAAATAATGCCGGAATTCCGAGAATTTGAGCGATGTTCCACAACAGTTGTTAACGCCTATGTCCAACCGATTATGAAAAATTATATTGAAAAATTGGAAAAAAACATCGGCGATAAAAACCTGGTCATCATGCAATCCAATGGAGGGAGGATTTCATCAACAACCGCTTCCAAAGAACCGGTAAGAACCATTCTTTCAGGACCTGCCGGAGGTGCGGTTGGAGCCTTTGAAATCTCCAAAAAAGCCGGATTTGACAAAATCATCTCTTTTGATATGGGAGGAACTTCTACTGATGTATCCCTAATAAACGGTCAATTGCCTATCAACGTAGAATCGACCATTTCAAATTATCCTCTAAAGGTACCTATGATAGAAATTCATACCGTAGGAGCAGGGGGCGGATCGATTGCTTATGTAGACAAGGGTGGAGCTTTAAAAGTTGGACCTTTAAGCGCCGGAGCAGACCCCGGTCCTATTTGCTATGGAACTGGAAATGAGATTACGGTAACAGATGCAAATCTATATTTGGGTAGGCTCATACCAGAGCAATTCTTAGGTGGAACCATGCATTTGGCAAAAACTCGGTTAGTACGATACTTCTCCAATCTATCAGAACAAACGGGATTATCAAAGGTGAAATTGGCCGAGGGAATTTGTGATATTGCAAATACAGTCATGGAAAAAGCGATTCGCGTCATTTCCGTTGACAGGGGTTACGATCCCTCAGAATTTTCACTTTGCTCTTTTGGAGGTGCCGGTGGGATGCACGCTTGTTTTCTGGCTGATTTACTCAATATTCCAAGAGTACTCATCCCAAAAGACGCAGGTATATTATCCGCTAAAGGCATGTTGTTGGCAGATTGTATTCGCGATTATTCCAAAACCATCATGGTAGATTACCCCATTCCCAAAAAGACCTTAAATGATGAATTTCAAGAATTACGCAAAAGAGCCATCCATGACCTGTCTTTGGAAGGAATCACACTAAATGAAATTTTCATCAACCAATTTGTTGATATGAGATATAAGGGACAATCTTACGAATTGATCGTAGAATATGAGAATGACATAAGAAATACCTTCGATAAAGCTCATGAAAAACGTTATGGTTATTCCAATAAGGATAAAGCCTGCGAAATTGTTAATGTAAGAATAAGAGCTTACGGAAAAAATGAGAAACCTGATTTAGATAAACAAAAGCAAATTAATAATGCTGTAGACAAGGATGCATTTCTATTTACAAAAGATTGTGTTTTTGACGGGTTGGTTGTTGCTACACAAGTAATTGACAGGAGCAAATTGCAGTTTGGAAATCAGCTGAACGGTCCCCTTATAATCGTGGAGTATTCTTCCACAATCGTTATTCCCCCTTCCAGAACCGTTCGAGTAGATGCTTATGGAAATTTGATTGTGGAAAAAAAGAATGGAGGCTTTTGATAATGGTTGATCCGATTAAATTGGAAATCTTTAAGAACAAATTTTCCGCTATTGCGGAAGAAATGGGTGTCACATTAAACAGAACGGCATTTTCTCCAAACATAAAGGAGAGGAGAGATTTTTCTTGTGCCATTTTTAATGCATCAGGAGACATGGTAAATCAAGCTGCTCATATACCAGTTCATTTGGGATCCATGCCCATGTCTGTTAAAGCGGCAATTCAAAATATATCATTTACCCCGGGGGATATGGTTATTTTAAACGATCCTTTCAAAGGTGGAACACATTTACCAGATGTAACCATTGTCGCTCCGGTTTTTACAAAAGAAGACTCCACACAGCCTTTGTTTTACGTTGCGAATCGAGCTCATCACGCGGATATTGGTGGTATGAGTGCGGGTTCCATGCCATTGTCAAGGTCTATTTATCAAGAAGGTCTGATCATCCCGGTACTGAAAATCATGAAAAATCATCAAATCGATGAAGATGTTTTGAATTTAATTCTAAGCAACGTTCGAACAAAGATCGAACGTCAAGGTGATTTCGCTGCACAGTTTATGGCCAATAAAATAGGAATCAGAAGAATCAGTGAACTAATTGAAAAAAAAGGCGAAGAAAAAGTTGTTCACTATTCAAAAGCCCTTATGAAATATTCAGAAAAAATCATGAGAAAAACGTTGGAAACCATTCCCAACGGATTGTACCTCTTTGAAGATTATCTGGATTCAGATGGTGTAGATGATAAAAAAATTAAAATAAAAGTAGCTGTGGAAATCAAAGAAGACCAAGCCATTATTGATTTCACTGGTAGTTCAAAACAAATACAAGGAAGTGTTAATGCAGTTTATGCAATTACAGCTTCCGCATGTTTGTACGTCTTTCGAGCATTAGTAAAGGAAAATATTCCCACAAACGCAGGTTGTATGTACCCTTTAACAATTATCACTCAACCCGGTTCAATTGTTGATGCAACATATCCTGCAGCTGTAGCAGGGGGTAACGTGGAAACCTCACAACGTATTGTAGATTGTGTCCTCGGAGCTTTATCACAAGCTATTCCGGAAAAAATACCAGCTGCAAGTCAAGGAACCATGAATAATTTAACTATTGGTGGCATAGAATCTGATAGTGGTCAGGCTTTTGCCTATTATGAAACAATGGGAGGAGGAACAGGCGCAAGTATAAGAGAAGATGGAGAGAATGCCATACAATCTCATATGACAAACACCCTCAATACACCGGTAGAAGCTATCGAATATGAATATCCATTTAGAATCACCAATTATGCCATTCGTCAAAACAGTGGTGGAAATGGTCTTCATAAAGGCGGAAATGGGTTAATTAGAGAATTCACTCTCCTGAATGACGCTGAGTGTACTATGTTGAGTGAAAGAAGAAAATTTTCGCCGTATGGGTTATTTGGGGGAGAGGATGGTAAAACCGGTAGCAACCTGCTAATATGCAAGGATAAACAAATAAAACAACTACCTGGGAAATTCAGTCTTTTTCTTAAGAAAGGTGATAAACTGAGAATTGAAACCCCAGGTGGCGGGGGATTTAAAAAGGCGCAGTAGTTAATCGATTAATTCTAGTGATTTTAATTTTGTAACAATCGTTTCTTTTTCAATAGGTTTGATCAAATATCCATCGCATCCGCGAACATAACTTTTTTGGATATTCTTTTTATCACCGAGGGCAGTGATCATGACTACTTTCGGTGAGTTGTTTTTTCTCAGACGTTTTATTCTCGCCAATACATCATGCCCATCCATTCGGGGCATCTTGATATCCAGTGTTACCAAGTCATAAGGTTCATTTTTCGCACCTGCTTCAATTACCCGGTCTAAACCGTCTATTCCATTATCCGCACAATCACATTCTCCGTATTCGGATAAAACATTTTTTAACATTTTTGTGGTTATCGGGTCATCTTCAACGATCAAAAATCTCATGATTTTCACTCCTAATAAAGGTGGTGGATTATAACATAATCACAACTGTTCTTTTGCTTCGGATAGTAATAAATCAGGTGTTTCAAGGCTGATTTTCCCAATTGCTCCATCCTGAAACATCTTCAAAATTATCGTTCTGGCGCGCTGAATATCAAATTCTCCCTTTACCAATAAAAAACCTCTTTTTTGACATAGCTTCTCATATAATCTCATAATGTCAATTTCATCCGGATTAAGCGTCTCTCCAAATATCTGTAAAGGAATCTCGGGATAGTGTTCCATTAAATACTTGATACCAAATACCAATGCCGAATCTATAACATCACCCGTTGCTTTGATCCCGGAGGTTAGTAGTAATTTATATTTTACAGCATCACTATACAAATTGGAATACAAAATCCCTGGAGTATCCAGTAAAAGGAAATCATCACTGACGTTTATCCATTGTAAACCCTTCGTAACTCCCGGTGTATTTCCGGTTCTCATACTTTTTTTGTTTAAAATTTTGTTGATGAGCGTCGATTTACCGACATTCGGAATACCCGTGATCATAGCCCGTTTAAAAGGTGATTTGGAAGGAATCTTTCCTCTAATCTGTTGCAGTCTTTTTTTTATTCTTGAAGGATCATCTTTTAAAGATAGAGAAATACAGTAAACACCCTGTTTTTGATAATAACGGACCCATTCTTCAGTAATCTTTTGATCTGCTAAATCACTCTTAGTCAGCAAAATGATATTAAACTTGTTATAAAAGAGTTTCCGCCACTCATAAGCCCTTCCGGAGTGGGGGATTCTTGCATCAATCATCTCTATTACGGCATTTACCGCTTTAACCTTTTCTCCGATTCTTCTTTTTGCTTTAGCAATATGCCCGGGATACCATTTATCTTCCATGTCAATTCACGTCTTTGTTGATGGGGCCAAAATGATTCATCGGCCAGAAAATCAATAATGGTCCTCCTACAATATTCTTTTTAGGGACAAAACCAAAATATCTACCATCAAAACTATGGGCTGAATTATCCCCCATGAAAAAATACATGCCATCCGGAACTTTGATCTTTACCTTCCCGCTGTCTTTATCATACCAGGCATAATCTTCAACTTTTAAACCAGAGAATACTTCTTCATATGCTTCTTTGTAATCTAATGCCTGATTATAATAATTAAACAGGTTCTTCTCCTGAGAACTGAGATAGGGATATTCCTCAGGATAAGCCATCTTTCTGTAGAAATTCGGATCCGTAAAAATGGCTGCTCGCTCATAACTAACATCTTTTATACCATCAGGCGTTTCTCCGTTGATCAAGACCCGGTATCCTGAATTTCCGATATTTTGTGATAATTCAACAATATCTCCCGGTTTACCAATGAGCCGTTTGACATATTTAACGTGCCCCTTAAATTCTCTTGGAGAGAACATGCCCATAAAATGGTCAAAGGCACGAAGCATCTTTTGAGCTTCTTTGTCAACAAAAGGAGTCCAAAATACCACCACTTCCCCATACTCCGGTTCCCTCGCCTGAAAAGTAATTCTTTCAACAAACAAACGGTCTTGTGGAATAATTGTGGGGACCATTGATTCGGTAGGCACCATCATGGTTTCAAAAACAAATAGTCTGATAATAATAACGGCAACAACTGCGTAAATCAAAGCCTTTACCCATTCTACCGTTTCACGCTTAGCCTTTTCCTTGATTGATGTCTTTTCTTTCTTCACTCTGATATCAGCCCCTATAATGGAAGAGGGAACCCTTTTCAGGTTCCCGTAAACTGCTCTATTTTCTTCTCTTTCTTCTTTCCTTAATTTTAACAACTCCAACAATATCCCTGATGTAGAATATCTTAGCCCTTCTGACTTTACCGGTTTTAACCACTTCAATTTTTTCCAAAGATGGAGAATTAAACGGGAAAATCTTTTCTACACCAATTCCATTGGCTCCAATTTTTCTGACGGTGAAAGTCTTACCCATTCCGCCTCCGCGCCTTTGGATAACAATTCCTTCAAACTTCTGAACTCTTTCTTTGTTCCCTTCTTTGATTTTCTGATGTACCCTGATCGTGTCTCCTATTCTGAAGGGTGTAACCGATTTATAATCCGGTTGTTCTATTGCACGTATGAGAGCATCCGACATGTTTGTAACCTCCTAACATTTATTTTTATATCCTTCTTTCATTTATTAATGACATTTTTATCAAGCAATTGTCTCCCCAATTAACCGGTCCAAGATAATGGCAATCGCACTTCTGACCGATAAATGATTGAAATCACCTGCAGCTCTAACAGGTTCCAGAGAATAATCACATGTACTGAGTATTTCATTAGGTAAGCCATGTCCCGTTCCAAATATTAAAAGAATGGGTTTTTGTTGAGAATAAATTTCCTGTCTCATCCCATCGAAAGTAATGGTATTCGGTCTTATCCTGGCAGATGTAAAAACCGTTAAAGGTTTTTCACCTTCTTTTTGAGTGATGGCTTCGATCACATCTTCGTAATAAGCCTTGAGATCAACTTCATATAGGGCTTCGGTCCTGTTCTCGTTAAACCGTCTGCCTGAACCATCTATCCAAAATTTCAATACTCTTCTAATAATCTCCTGTTGCGCCGGTAAATTGGTAACCATGAAATATTTTTTGATATTATAAGTTCGACAGGTTCTGGCAATATCATGTATATCGATATTTGTAACCGCGGTAGAAATAATTTGATTATTTTTGCCCAAACAAGGGTAATGAATTAGTGCAACGTATAACTTATTCAACATCCTGATACAACTCCAAAATCAATTTTGCCAAAGCTCGCTTTTCTTCAACACTAAATTCCTTTTTTGAAAACAAATCGGGACGTTTCACCGCTGTTCTCAGTAAAGAATGCTTCAATCTGGCTTCGTCAATTAGTTTATGATTTCCATTCAAATACACTTCCGGGACTTTCATTCCCCGATATTCAGAGGGACGTGTATAATTCTCATGGTCCAAAAGCCCTTGGTAATGGGAATCGTTTATAACGGAATCATAATTCCCAACCACACCGGGACAAAATCTGCTAATCGAATCGATCATAACAAGCACAGGAAACTCAGCTCCGCTTGTGACGTAATCTCCGATGGAAATCTCATCATCAACTATTTTCATGCACCTTTCATCAATTCCTTCGTATCTACCACAGATAAATAACAAGTCATCTTTTTTTGCAAGCTCATGGGCTATCTCAGAATGAAAAACCCTACCTTGGGGTGAAGCATAAATCACGTACGGTTTCTTTCCTTTGGAAATCAAATCATCATACAAATCATAAAGTGGTTCCGGTTTCATGACCATCCCGGCGCCACCGCCGTAAATATAATCATCCGTTGTTCTATGTCTGTCCTTGGTATAATCGCGAATATTAATGACATCAACATCGAACACCCCATTTTCCACTGCTCTTCCCAGTATACCCCATTTCAGAGCTTCTTTTATCAGGTCAGGCAGTAATGTGGCGACAGAAACCTTCAATCCTGAACATTCCCTTTATAGTATTTCGGTATACGAACCTTGATCTGTTTTTTTTCCTTGTCAAGCCAAACAATAAAATCCCGAACAATTGGAATCATGATCTCTTTTTCAGGTTCCTGCTCCTGATCATAATCTTCAGGAAACACTGATAACACATCAGAACTGCCTGTTTCGATGATATCAACAACACGACCAATAAGATGATCATTTTCATCTATTACTTGACTATCTAACAGCTGATAAAAATAATATCCATCTTCTTCAATCTCAGGTAATTGTTCCAAGGATATGTAAATTTCAAATCCGGAAATTTTTTTTGCATCTTCTATACTCTCAAATCCTTCAAATCGAACGATCAAATGTTTACCTGAGTTTTTGATTGTATCGGCCTTAGCGATTAAATGCCGTTTTCTCTCGCTGTTGTAAAGCAAATACTCCATTCCACTTTCAAAGACCGTCGTGTAATTGGTGTATGCCTTTACCTTTACCTCACCTTTTAAGCCGTGAGAGCTTTTTACAATGCCAATGGCAATTTTATCCGATGTAATACTCCGTAAATCATGAATCATGTATTGTTTTCTTCACCGCTTTACCTTTAAAATAAACTTCTCGGTTTTCGCCCCTGTCAAGGAATTCAACAGGATATTAATGGATTTGATTGTCCTGCCGTTTTTTCCAATGATTTGTCCTACATCTTCAGGGTTGAGTACCAACTCGAATACCACGTTTCCATCTTCTTCCGCTTCAAAAATGTCAACTTCATCCGGATTTTTTACAATCCCCTTTACGATGGTTTCGAGCGCTTCTTTCATTCTTCTTCTACAGCTCCGTCTTCTTCTTTTTGAACGGCTGCTTCTCCATTCTTTGCCTTTGTGAAACGATCCATAACTCCATGTTTTCTGAACAAACTTCTAACAGTTTCTGTAGGCTGCGCACCTTTCAGCAACCAGTCAACGGCCTTATCAACATCGACCCTTGTTAAAGCAGGATCTCGTATTGGATCATAAAAACCTAAGGATTCGATATAAGCCCCATCTCTTCTTTTTTTCTGATCAATAACAACCACTCTGTAGAATGGCATCTTCTTTTTACCCATACGGGTTAATCTGATTCTTACCACAGTTAAATTTACCTCCTTAAAATTTATTTTTTGCAATTTATCTTTGTGTTTCAAGTTTGTTTTAAAACGGGAAGCCTCCACCCGATAATCCTTTTAACCCCTTAAAACCGCCTTTGTTCATTTTTTTCATCATTTTTTTCATGTCCTCGAAATTCTTCAACAACCGCGTCACCTCAGATAATGGTTGTCCACTTCCGCTGGCTATCCTTTTTTTTCTTGAATAATTGATAATCTTTGGGTTTTTTCTTTCTTTTTTCGTCATTGATTGAATAATGGCACTAATGTGATTCAATCGTGATTCATCTACATCGAGATTTTTAATTTTATTGGCTCCGGGAAGCATCCCCAATATCGATGAAAGAGAACCCATTTTTTGAATTTGCTTTAATTGATCGAGAAAATCATCAAAGGTAAACTGGGCCTTTTTAAACTTCTTCTCCATCTCTTTTGCCTTTTCTTGATCTACGGATTGTTCAACTTTTTCGATAAGGGTTAACACGTCCCCCATCCCAAGAATTCTATTGGCCATTCGATCGGGATGAAATTCCTCGATACCATCTGTTTTTTCGCTAATTCCAACGTATTTAATGGGTTTTCCCGTTTCTTCTCTTATGGACAGGGCAACACCGCCTCTGGCATCGCCATCAAGCTTTGTTAACACAAAACCGGTTACTTCAAGTCTTTCATTAAAGCTCTTTGCAGTTGTTAGAGCATCTTGCCCAATCATTGAATCGATAACCATCAAGATTTCATCGGGATTTACCATTTTTTTAATACTTTCCAATTCGCCCATCATCTTTTCATCAATGTGCAACCTACCCGCGGTATCTAAAATGACACAATCGGCATTCTTTTTAACTGCCAATTCCTGAGCATCTTCCACAATCTTCAATGCATTTTTTCGGTCTCCGGCAAAAACATCTACACCAATTTCCTCTCCTAAAACTTCAAGCTGGTTGATAGCTGCCGGACGATAAACATCTGCTGCCACCAGTAAAATCTTTTTACCCTCTGATTTTAACTTTCTGGACAGTTTTGCAGCGGTTGTTGTTTTACCGCTTCCTTGAAGTCCAACCATCATCAGGTAAGAAGGTCTATGAACAAATTTAAGTTTTTCAGCTTTTTCCCCCATCAGTTTTGTCAATTCATTATTAACAATCTTTATGAATTGCTGATCAGGTGTGAGGCTTTTCATAACCTCTTCGCCCATGGCTTTTTCTTTAACCTTGGCAATAAAACTCTTTACTATCTTATAGTTTACATCAGCTTCCAGCAAAGACATCTTGATCATTCTTATGGCTTCTTTTATGTTCTTTTCACTTATTTTTCCCTGGCCTTTTAAACTTTTAAAAGCCTTTGAGAGTTTTTCCTGCAAGTTCTCAAACAAAACACTCACTCCT
Organism: Thermotogota bacterium; assembly: GCA_034659095.1. Classification (GTDB taxonomy): domain Bacteria; phylum Thermotogota; class Thermotogae; order MWEM01; family MWEM01; genus JASUTC01. Next base: position 3,765 of record JAYEGQ010000106.1, on the reverse strand, counting down.
CCTAAGAGCCACAGTGAGTATAACCGAAAATGGTTTTTTAGTCAACATGGTGTTATGACAGCTTAGAAAAACTTCAACAAATTTTTAATTACGTATATGTTACAATTAGGTAGGGAATACTGTGAAACGATTTAGTCTCTGATTAAATTGAACCTATCCGAGCAAGCGTATCTGGAAAAACGTTTCCCGAAAGTGTTAAATAACAGGGAGAGACCTGTAAAACCTGTACAATGTCCGGCCAATAAAGCCAAAGGATCGAAGGTTTGAAGTTCTTTGATATTTTCATTTATGGATGCCACAGAGGAATTAACGAAATGAAATCCTCCCATGATCAAACCGATCTTTTCTTTTTCAGTCTTTTTCAATGCATCCCGGCAGATATTAACGATTCCTGAATGTGAGCATCCTGAGAACACATGTACACGCTCCCCTTCAGTGAGATAAAGGGCGATTTCTTCCTGTTGATGATCTTCGTCTGGCTCGCCGTTTAAAATTCTCGTGTAACCCTGTATGTTTTCAAATTGACGATCAACATGATCAAATCTTCCACTAATAAACAAATCCGGAGAAATTTCAAATGGAGTGCGTAATTCAATAAAAAGGGCTCCCTTTTTTTCTAATTCTGCTTTTGTATACTCTGCTCCTGCAACCTTCCAAGGATTGGTTGAAAAGGAAGGAACAAAAAAATCGTTACCAATAAAAATGGTTAATGGTTTTGTTCTTGCTGTCAATACTTGAGGTAATCCTCCCAAATGATCATAATGTTTATGAGTAATCATTGCTGCATCAATGCTATCGGGATCAACTTCAAGTAAATGCATGTTGTTTAAAAGATCATCTCCGTTGGTTCCTGTATCAAACAACAATCTAAATGTGTTGCCACTGGGATATTGGACATCAAATAAGAAGGATAATCCATGATGCGCCCGAATATTACGCATCTTTCCGGCTAAATCATCCATAAGTACTGTTACTCGGACTTTTTTATCCAATTTTGGTCATCTCCTTTATAATTTTCACTGAAAATCTGGTACAACTCATAATCCTTTTTAGAAAAGATTATGGCTTGCTGTTCTTCACGGTTGATAAAGCCTCTGTGCTTTCCAAGAGAAAAAAGATCCGCTGATTTAATGTCTTTAAAAATCAATCGATATTGTCCGGTACTTGTTATTTTTTCAATTATTTTAATGCCTAATGCCCCTGCCAAGAACTTCATTTTTGAATAATAAAGCAAGCTTTTAATTTGTTCTGGCGCTTTTCCAAATCTGTCTTCAATCTCTTTTTTGATATCATCAAAATCCTCTAATTGCTCACTAAGGGCAATTTTTCTATATATTTTCATTCGTTCGATGTTGTTATCAATATACTCTTCGGGAATGAGTATCTCAAAATAAAACCCTTTCAATTCAACGTTAAGGGGTGATTTTTCCTCAACTGATTGTTCTTCTTTGTTTTCTTTCAGTCCGTGTTTCACCATGACATCATCAAGAATCTGTCGATAAAGGTGTAAACCAATTGTATTGATTTCTCCATGCTGTTCCATTCCAAGAATATTGCCAATCCCTCTTATTTCCATATCTCTCATGGATAATTGAAGACCACTGCCAGCACCATGATAAGATACTATCGCATCTAATCTGGAAACTGCTTCCGGTTTTAACCGTGTTTTTCTTGGATAGAGGAAATAGGCGTACGCCCTTCTGTCACTCCTGCCTACTCTACCTCTAAGTTGATAAAGTTGCGACAACCCGTACCGATGTGCATCGTCTATGATAAGGGTGTTGGCATTGGGTATATCTACACCACTTTCGATTATCGTTGTACAGATCAGCATATCCGTTTCACCTTCGTAAAAGGCCTTTACCGAGCTTTCAAATTGACTTTTTCGCATTTGACCATGGGCAAGTCCACAGGTGATATCGGGAATCATCTTTTTCAGTCCTTCGAAAATCTCTTCAATATCCTCTACTCGATTGTGAACGTAAATCACCTGTCCTCCTCTGGAAACTTCCCTTAAAACTGCCGTTTTTATCAATTTTTCATTGTAAGGTGAGCTTGTCACCTCGATGGGAATTCTTCCCGGAGGAAGGGTATCGATGATAGACATATTTTTTATACCGGATAACCCCATATACAATGTACGTGGTATAGGTGTAGCAGAAAGTGTTAAAACATCGATTTTCTCCTTAAATGATTTAATCTTTTCCTTTTGAAGCACACCGAATTTCTGTTCTTCATCTATGATCAACAATCCCAAATTGTTGTATTTGACCGATTTGGATAATAGGGAATGAGTTCCGATGACTATATCAACTGATCCCTCTTTTAACCCCTTAATGATGGCACTTCTTTGCTTCGATGTGACAAATCGATCCAACAGATTGACAGTTAATCCAAATTCAGTCATTCTTTGATGAAATTGGGTAAAATGTTGTTTTGCTAAGACCGTAGTGGGAACCAACATGGCAACCTGATGACCAGAACATACCGCTCTAAATGCAGCTCGCATGGCAACTTCTGTCTTTCCTGACCCGGCATCCCCAAAAATTAACCGATCCATGGGTTGGGAAGTTTCCATATCAGCGAACACTTCTTCTATTGCTTTATCTTGTGCATTTGTTTCTATATGGGGAAAGCTATCGAAAAACTTTTTTTCTAACTCAGGCTCCCCGGTTAAGGAAAGGCCTTGGGCTCGCGTCCTGATGGCATATAATTTGATCAGCTCTTCTATCTTTTGTTCAATGTCTTCTCGAACTTTCTTTTTCGTGTTGGACCAGGCCTTACTTTTTAAATTCGTCAATTTGACAAGGTTTTCATCACCCACATAGGTATGAATCCTGTCGATGTTTTCCACAGGAACAAAGATGATTACTTCATCGGCATATTCCAATTTCAGGTATTCACGAGTTCCTGCATAATTAGTTATAACTACATTTCCTTTGTATTTACCTACACCGTAATCCTCATGAACAATGAGTATTCCCGTTTCCAGATTATCTTCATCAATAATTTTTTCAGTTTCATATTCCAAAAATTTTGAGGTTTTTCTAATCTTTTTTGAAGGCCTGATACCCTCGGTATTCAGCTTTATCAGCTCATATACCCCAAAATTAACAGATGCATCATCAAATTGGGGCTCAATTTTAGTTAGGTTGATCCATTCATTGACTCGTAAGAGCATGGATTCACTTATTCTTAAAAAGTGATAGTAAATTTCTCGATATTCAGTCCCCGGAAAGATTTCAAAAAGGTCTTTTTCATATTGTTTAATCGCTTCTAAAGAATCTTCAAGATCCACAAAAATAAATTTACGTTCAGAAAAGAGGGAAATGGCAGGGACGGATTCCTTTAAAAAGAGTGCGGAAAGTGCTGAATAATCTAACGGGTGCGTCTCAAGATCTTCTAAAAATTCACTGTTTGGATATTTGCCCTTCAGCTTTTTTATTCTCTCTGAAAAGGCCATTTCATTGTCTTGATCAAAAACCAACTCTTTCGCAGGAGTTATAAGGCAATGATCAAGCTTTTCAATCATTCTTTGAGTTTCAGGGTGAAAGCTTCTTATCTCTACAATTTCATCATCAAAAAACTCAAGTCTTATGGGACTTTCTAATTGGAGGGGAAAAAAATCTACAATAAACCCTTTAACAGAAAACTCGCCCGGATTTTTAACTGAGAAGACATACTCATACCCTGTTTTTTTTAAAAAATTTCTGATCTTACCCATTCCAATCCTCTCGGCTACTTTAACAGGCAACATCTTTTCTT
>JAYEGQ010000105.1:0-3520 GCA_034659095.1 Thermotogota bacterium | reverse complement strand
AAGGTGTTTACAAATCCGTCAAGTTTCTCTTGGTTGATGTTCCCTTCGCCGTACATATCTCACCTCAGATGCAAGCTTTTTGCCCGTTTTGGGCCTTTTTCCTTGCATCTATTATACCATATTTACCTCCTTTTTCCTCTTTTTATGAGGGGTTGGGGGTTTTTCAGCAAGCCCTATATTAGGTATCCGAATTATAAAAGCTGAGATATGAAACTAAAACTATAGAAGATTAAAGATCCAATTGATAGCTTAAAGAGTCCATGATTTCAAATTTCTTTTTTTCCGTTTTAATTTCCCCAATTTCCTTGATCAATCTTTTTTTATCAATTGTTCTGATCTGATAACATAAGATGATCGAATCTCTTTTTAGACCACTGACTTTAGTATTAATAAAAACTTCATTTATATAAATCTTTCTTCCTTCTTTAAAACTCGTTATTGGTATAACTGTTAAAACCGGTAATACTGAATTGATATCCTCGTTACTGATAACCAATACAGGTCTTGTTTTGCTTTGTTCAGAACCTATTGTTGGATCCAGATTTACCAAATATATTTTCCATCGATACGTCATTTACCAATCCTCAGTGTCTACATTTGAAAAATCAGTCATGACTTCGTTCATGTCCTCTACAAAAAGGGAATCATTCATGACATCAGCTAACTCGTATTTATTTTTGTTTCTATCCTTCCTATCAAGAATTAACAATATCTCAGCAATTTCATCCACTTTGAAATCTGCTGGAATTTCAATGGATATGACATGATTTTCCGGTATTTTTACAAACCGTCTGATAGCCTTCAATTCATAACACCTCCAAATTTCCTTTTGAAGGAATACTCCTTTTCCGTTCTTTATTATACATGGTTCCACTGCAAATACCCAAAAGCGTAACCCCCACCACCTTCAAATTAACTTGAATTTAGTCTTTTTGCAGGATGGCTCTCTCCTCCCAGCCCGTCATGATGAGTGGCAACCTCATGGTCATGGGAATGGATCAAAAAGTCATCGTGAATTTATCAGCCTGTCCCAATGGCTATGGACAATACATCAGAAGCTCGGGACAACTTCAAAGCATCGTCCTGGGAGCGCCATACAACTCAACCGTTGTTCTGACCGTCCAAAGAAACGGCTACACGAGAACCTATGTCATCGGACTGCTCAACAACGGCGGATTCAGAACCTTCATGGCGAATTGAAAGAAATATCCCGCCCACCGTTAATATGATATACAAAGCATCGAAAAAGTGGAATTTGAAGCCATGGCAAAAGCCAAAGACGTGAACTTCCTGTTTTCCTCAGGAGAAGAAGAAATCTCCAGAGAAAGATTTGACACATTTGGAAAGATACTGATGCAAGATCCTAAAGAAGATGATGAAAAGGAAAGAGAAATCCGGGAAATTCTCAAAAACTACAATAATCTGACCACTTTGGGGGTTGACTATATTCTGACGATGACGGAAAGATTCTTTGAGCAACCGCCTATAATAAAACAAATCAGAATAGAGACGAAGCCCACTAATGCTGCCATTTACATAAACGGGAGCTACAAAGGCACTAGTCCAATCACAACTGAACTCCAAGAAGGCACACATTCCATAGAAGCGAGAAAAGACGGATACATAACAAAAAGAGAGACAAAAACGATAGGCACCCAAACCAAAGACCTGAGCCGAACCGAAACCATCACGATCATCTTGGAAAAAGAAACGGGAAGTGTTTACATCAACAGCACACCAAGCAATGCAAATATATACATCAACGGAAGCTACAAAGGAACGACAAGCAAAACCATTGAAGGATTGGAAGTGGGGTCTTATAGTTTAAAACTCACAAAATCCGGCTATAATGACAAAAGTCAAAATGTCACGATAAAAGCCGGAAAAAGGGAAACACTCAATCTCACATTGGAAATAGAAGACAGAATACCCAAACTGCAAAAACTGTCTATGGTCGATTGGCAAGGCAATGAAAAGAGCACATTCGATGAGAATGACACGGGGGTAGCTTTTTCATTTGAATTTACCAATTGGGTCGAATCTCATGAAATTTACGGAAAATGGTACAAACCGGATGGCGGCCTTTATGCTAAAGGAAGTATATTCACCTATGACAAAACAAGTGATGGAAAAATGGATAGGTTATAACTTTGAAAGTGCAAAAACCACATACGAAGCCTTGAAAACAAATCCGGGAAAATGGAAAGTGGAAGTCTATTTGGATGATGAGTATTTAAGAACGGTGTATTTTACGTTTGAAAAACCGAAGGTGGTTTATACAAAGCCGGAAACGGTACTTGTTAAGGGTGGGACTTTTCAGATGGGGGATACTAAAGGAGGCGGAGGTAATCATACAGTCAAATTAACATATGACTACTGGATTGGCCAATACGAAGTTACGTTTAACAAATACGGTATTTATTGTGAAGCTACCGGAAAAAGCAAACCCGATAACAAAAGGGGAGGAGGGGAAAAGCCTGTCTATGGAATCAGCTGGAAAGAAGCAATAAAATACTGCAATTGGTTGAGCAAACAAGAAAGATTACAACCTGCCTATGATAATGAAGGAAATTTCTTAAACTCAAAAGGACAATTTGCTACAAACATCACACAGGTTGAAGGTTATCGGCTCCCGACAGAGGCCGAATGGGAATATGCAGCTAGAGGCGGGCATATAGATATCATAGATGGTGTTGAATCCAAAGACTACAAATATGCGGGAAGCAACAATATCGAAGAAGTGGGCAATTTTGGGACAAATAACTTTTTCGAAAGAAATATTTCTGAAGTGGGACAAAAGGCCCCAAACGAACTGGGGATATACGACATGAGTGGGAACATATACGAATGGTGTCATGACTGGTATGCAAGCGAACCAAATACGACTCAAACGAATCCCATAGGTCCTAATAGAGGCTCCAAGCATGTCGCACGCGGTGGAAGCTGGCGCTACCCAGCTGAGCATTGCCAAGACTCGAAAATGACCCTCAATTTTCGGTAACGCCTGTTTTTGGTTTTGGTAAAACGAAAACCTTGGAGTTGTGCGCCCGGCATGTATATCAAATGGGACGGAGTGAGGTGGACCCTTTTGCAAATACTTTAAAGTTTTTTCCTTATTGTTCCAGAATCTCCACCCGGTCTTTGTAGGCGAGGATGATATATTTGTAGATGTCTGTTCCTCCTGCCAGTCGTTGGAATTTCTGGTCTTGTTCATACTTTTTGATCTGGTCTTTGGCTTCTTTGATTTTTTCTTGGGGGTCTTCTTTGTCTTTGATGTATTTGAGTTCCCATATTTGGGAGTTTGTGACTTCATACCTTGTATCGGGTATCAGAACAATGTCGGAATAGCCTTTATGCATCTCAATCTCTGAATAAGGAATGTAGGCTTGGGTAATGGATAAGAAACTCATCAGGATCATTTTGAGGTGTTTTTCTTCCAGTTTGATCAGGTCTCGGTTACTGAGGTAAGGGAGGACTTGGTTATAGGTGTATTCGATAAAGGGAGCAGCTTCTCCTGTTT
>JAYEGQ010000104.1:0-17915 GCA_034659095.1 Thermotogota bacterium | reverse complement strand
AAGGAACTGTTATCATTGAGGGCACTGTAAAACCCGGATTTATAGTTAAAGCTCGAGAGGACATTAAAGTCAACGACATTGTTGAAGCTGCCACTCTGGTTGCTGGAAGAGACATTGAAGTACAGGCCGGCATTAAAGGTCGTGGGAAAGCCTTTTTATCTGCAGGAAGAGATATCAAGGTTCGATTCGTAGAAAATGCCGAATTTGAAGCAGGTAGGGATATATTAATTGAGTCTGCGTCCGTCAATTCAACATTAAAGGCCAAAAACAGCTTGAAAATTGAAGGACAACCCGGGGAACTGGTTGGAGGCTACGCTTCATCGGGACATGAGTTGGTTGCAAATCAAATTGGATCAAACATGAATCTTAAAACCAGTGTTGAAGTGGGTATTGATCCTTCTTTGAGAGAAAAGAAAACTTTATTGCTATCTCAAATCAAAATTGATGAGGACAATATTCGGAAATTACAGCTGATTATGAAAAAACTCAAAACCTTACGAGAAAAGCTGAAAAATCAATTTCCCAAAGATAAATTGGATATGTTACTTAAAAGTGTTCAAACCATCAATAATCTCAATGTGGAAATCCCTAAACTTAAATATGATCTTTCTGAAACAGAGAAGAAAATTGAATTAATGGTCTCAGGAGCAAAAATTATTGCAAAAAAAATCCTTTACGCCGGTACGGAAATTACCATTCGTGACAGAAAATTTTATGCAAACAGAGATTACGAAAAAGCAATTCTCGTTCTTGAAAATGGTGAAATAAGGATTGGGGGCTATAGTAATCATAAATAGAAACATTATATGATATAATACCATTCGTTTGGTAGGAGGCGTGTCCGAATTGGCTAAGGAGCCGGTCTCGAAAATCGGTGGGCATATTTGTCTATGTGGGTTCGAATCCCGTCGCCTCCGCCATTGTGTTGTAAAAATACTTATTAAAAAGAAGAGGTGAAACAAATGGAATTTTTATTCAGGGCATTTGGTCCGCCTGATGCCACTGCAGCGCCACAAACAACAGAGGGTGCTGCAAATGGTACAGCCGGTGTAGCCGGTGGAGGTGCCATGGGAATGATCATATGGATCGTCATATTATTTGCCATGTTCTACTTTTTGATCATTATGCCACAAAGAAAAAAGGACAAAGAGTTTAAATCCATGATGGGAAAACTAAAAGTTGGGGACAAAGTTGTCACCATCGGTGGTATCATTGGTAAAGTTGTTTCCATGGAAGAAACAACAATTGAGTTAAAAACAGGTGATACTAAAATGGAAATCTCCAAAAAGTCTATTTCAGCTATTTTGGGTAAATCAAACAAGGACCCAAATCAAGCTGTAAAAAGATAAAAAACTGTAATATATAAGATTATTTGAAGGAAAGTGAGGGGAACATTTTGAAAGCAGACAGAATCAGACTCATTTTTGTCATCGTTGTACTTTTAGCCGCTTTGATTGGCTTGTTCTGGCCGACACCGGGAAAAGACTATTCTTCTTTTTTAGAAAGGATGTTCGGTAATATCAGATTGGGGTTAGATATAAAAGGTGGTTCAAGACTCGATTATGCAATCAAGTTAAACGAGGATTCCGATAAGACCATATCTGAAGTTGCCGATCAAGTTGTAGTGGTTGTCAGACAAAGGTTAGATAGTGCCAATTACACAGAAGCAACCGTTCAAAAAGTCGGCAGTGGTCCTGATACAAGGTTGAGAGTGGAGATTCCCGGTGTTGAAGATCCAGCAGTTGCCGAAAGACTTGTGGGAAAAAAGGGAAAACTTTATTTTGGTGAAATTCTTGAATCCCAAGAATCAGACACAAAACCGGCAAAAAAAGTCGGGATAAACTATATTGATACTCAATGGCTAAAAAGCAAGGATCCGGTTAATAACACCAATCTATGGTATTTAGTAAGAGATTATGTTAAAGTAGGCGCCCAGAAATATTATCTTGATGGCTCATCAGTTAGAAACGCAGTAGCAGCAGCTGACACACAAAGAGGCGGCTTTAAAATTCAACTAACGTTTGATAATGAAGGAGCAGACCTTTTTGGAAGAATCACTTCCAATTTCGTTGGTGAACAATTACCTATCGTACTTGATGATATTGTTCTCGTTGCTCCGGTTGTCCAAACTCCTATCAGAGATGGTCAAGCTGAAATTTCAGGAAGCTTTACTGCCCAGGAAGCAATGGAATTGGCCGCTTTGATTAAAAGTGGTAACCTTCCAGCTGAACTTGTTAAGCTTCAGGAAAGAACACTTGGACCTACTCTAGGAAAAGACATCATTCGAGCCAGCTTAATTGCCGGTTTGTTTGGACTGGGAATTGTTCTGGTTTACATGATCGTCATTTACGGTTTGTTTGGCATCGTAACGGATATAGCTTTGATTTTCAATTCACTCCTTTTATTTGGAGTTATGGCCGGAGGAAGTTTTATACTTACCTTGCCCGGTATTGCAGGTATCATATTAACGATAGGAACAACTGTTGATGGAAATATTATCGTTCTTGAAAGAATCAAAGAAGAAATGAAAACGGGGAAAACACCTTTGAATGCTATCGCCGGTGGGTTTTCTAAATCAATCTCTACTATACTTGATGCGAATATCACCACCGTCCTTGCCGCGATTGTTCTATACTATCTTGGTACAGGAACAATAAAGGGATTTGCCACAACTTTGATTATCGGTATCCTTGGCAGTATGTTTACCACTCTTGTCGTAAGTCGTGTGATACTGGATGGAATGTCAGGATCAATTGAGAACAAATGGCATAAACCCGAAGTTGAGGCAGGTGATAGCGTATGAGAAGGGAATTAGATTTCACTAGCAAGAGAAAGATGTTCTTAATCATCTCCGCTGTCCTAATCATCGTTTCGGTTATTTCCATTTTCACCAAGGGATTTAACTTTGGTGTAGATTTTGCCGGTGGTACCGATATTGTATTCTCCTCCAAAGAGGATCTGACGGTTGCCGATATTCGTGAAAAGCTTACAGCAGTGGATGAAGATTTTGAATTGGCCAGGATTTCAAAAATGAGCGGTATTAAGTCAGATGAAGAAATTGTTTCAAGTTTTTCAGTCATCGTTCAGGATTTCTTTGATGCCGACCAAAAAGAAGCATTCATTAATAATTTATCTGATTTAAAAGTCCAATCATTTAACGCCGTTAGTGGATTTGCAGCTGAAGAATTAAAAGAAAAATCAGCTTGGATCGCCATCATCGCATTGACCATCATCTTGATATACATCACTATCCGTTTTAAATTCTCATTTGGTGTTGGTGCCATCTTAGCTTTGGCACATGATGCCATTATCACGCTGGGACTTTACTCACTCTTTTCCATTCACTTTGATGTTTCTGTTATTGCAGCGATCTTGACATTGTTAGGTTATTCTTTAAACGATACCATTGTTGTTTATGACAGAATCAGGGAAAATATGAAGCGCTTTAGGAAAGATGATATTGAAAAAACGATCAACGGCAGTATCAATCAGGTATTAGGGAGAACTATCAACACATCTTTGACCACATTTATCGTTGTATTTACCATGTTGTTGTTTGGTGGTTCCGGTTTACAACCATTCGCCTTTGGTATGACAGTTGGTGTTATTGTTGGAACTTATTCCTCAATCTACATTGCCAGCCCAATACTGATTGGAATGTTGAGTAAAAAGAAAAGGTAATCGATTCAAATAACAAAATAATCAAAAGGCTTCTCTTTCTTGAGAAGCCTTTTTTAAAACGAGGTGAATGATCGTGATGTACAGGGCCACCAACAAAGATATTAAAGATATCATGGATTTTGTTTCATTGGAGCCGGAGTTTAATATTTTCACCATTGGCGATCTTGAAAGCTTCGGCTTGGATAATGATAAATGTCAATTCTTTTTACATGTTCCGAGTAAGGAAATAAAGGCCATTATTTTGCTTTATCACACATATTTAACACTATACTTTAGGGATTTCAGTCTGGATCTGAAACCCGTTATAAAGAAATTGAACGTATTGATCAAGAACGGAGCAACTGTTTTATCAGGTAAAAAAAATGTCATTGAAGCCGTTCAAGGACCATTAACGGCACAAATCAAATCCTCCGCAGACAATTATTTTGCTAAATGTGATGCGTTAATTCCCATGAAGAATTTACCCATGGAAAAGGTCCAATTCGCCACTGAAAAAGATGCCCATGAAATAGTGGGGCTTTTCGACAGAGTTCCTGAATTTCAAGGACACAACAGTGTACAAGAATACGCAGAGACATTAAAAGACGGGTCAAGAAAGACAACCATCTTGAAAATCGATGATCAAATTATTTCCACCGCCTCTTCCACTGCAGAAACCAAGGACTCCGCCATGATCATTGGGGTAGCAACAGAACCCAATCCTCGTTTCAGAAAAAAAGGATATGCTTCTGCTTGTGTATCCAAATTGGTAAAAGACTTAAACAACCGCGGGAAAAGTGCCTGCTTGTTTTACGACAATCCCGCAGCCGGTTCTATTTACAAGAAAATCGGGTTTAAAGATATGGGATTTTGGAAGATGCTCCGCTTTAAATAGGGAATAGGATTTAAAGCCTATTTCCTCCACTCCTCTAACAACGATCAGTCATAAATCTTAAAGATCAAACTGTCGGAAAATTCTCTTCCGTAGCGGTCGGTGTATTTTACAGTTATGCTATGCAATTCATTCTCTAAGTCTTGTGGTAAAGGTGCCATAAAAAGGTGTTCGCAGAGTTTTGGAGCTCCATAAGTCAATGCATCTCTATAAACTTGCTGTGTATAAGGATCGTAAACTTCTTTCTTTTTCATAGGTTCAAAGTCGGAACCGTCAACACTGTAAAAAACTTCGCTGTCATATCCTGCGTTGAAGACATTGGCATAAATATCGGTGTATTTCAACATTTTAGCCTTAATGTTGCCTCGAGGAGAAGAAATTCGAACTTGAAAATCATCATCATAATTCGCAGATTTATAAAGATGGGTATAGGTATTGCCTATAAAATTAAGAATATTATAGCCATTCGGCACGCCATCACCCTGCAAAGCATAAGGAAGACCCCGTTCATCAAAAGGTCATCCCCACCAGCATCCACAAGCTGCCCCACCAATAATAATGTGGAGGGGTTCTAACCCTTTCCATCCATCTTCTTTAGATAAATAGACGTTCTCTAGGGTATGGGTGTGTCCGGCTAAAGCCAGAATCTTTTCCCGGATTATCAACATTGGAAAAAAGCGGAATATGCATAGAAATGACTATTAAATGATCTTCGGGTACATATTGTAAATCATTCTTCAACCACTTAAGTTGCAAATCACCTATATTGCCAAAATAAGAGTTGTTTCCGGTGTATTCCACGTTATCTAGAACGACAAAATGTACTTGTCCATAATCAAAAGAATAAAACGGGGGTCCAAAGTGACTGATATAGGTATCAAGACTATGTTTATCCGATTCGGCAGCAAAATTCAGGTCATGATTTCCGGGTACGTGATAAAAAGGTATATTCGACATTTTGCATACTTCTAAATAATAAGGATATAAGGAAACATCGTTATCCATTATATCACCAAGTACAATTGCAAACTTTTTATCTGAATCCACCAAGTCACAATAAATATCATCTCTGAGATAATCCATTTGAAACGACAACATCCTGAATTCCTATTTCTCCTGGGTCCAAAACACCATTTTTGTTTTCATCCAAATAAACATAACCTTTAAAGGAATTGCCAAGTAATAATGTGGTAATGGCAATAAACAAGCAAATAAGAATAACTTTTTTCATTCCCTCTCCCCCTTCTATTTTACTTTCAATATAATAGCTTAAATAGCAGTTTAACCCAAAAAAATTATATCATGATTCCACTGCAAAAAGGTCATTTTCAAAGACATAATCGGAAAATCAAGCATTATCTCACTTGTGGGAGCAGGGGAGTTTTTGCCTAGGCAAAATACTCCAAGGTCAATATTTTTTTTGACCCCACATAGACCCTCCCCTACAAAGACGTGAAAACACTTTAAATAAAGACGTAGGGGAGTCCCCGTGTGGGCTCCCGCAGGGAAATAGCAGAGACGACTTTTTGGGAAATCAATCGAAAATTGGTTTTTGCAGTGCAACCATCATATGTTATAGTGTAACAAAAACATTTAGGAGGGATTTGATGGATCCAAAAAACATGATGAAGAAACTGTACACTGTTGAACAGCGCAACACGGAAAAATGGTATTGGGGATATGCCATACAGGGTTTGGTGGTTTTGGGATTTGCGCCCATTCTCATCCCGTTGATCGTTGCCCAGGCAACCGGTCCCGGAAACATCGGTTTGATAATCGCTGCATTGTATCTTGGACAACTTGTTTCACCCACGTTTGGAAAGCTTGCGGATAAATACTCCCGGTACAAAACCTTTTACATCACCGGTTATGTCATGCTGGGGTTAGGCTTAATTGGTTTTGTCAGCACACAATCGATTATTCTCTGGATCTTCTTTGCATTTCTACAAGGTGCCGGCGCGGGAACGTCCAACACGATTTCCTACAGCTTTGTTGTTGAATTTCACCCAAAAAAGGAATGGGATGGCAGACTTGGTTGGCTTCAGACTTTCTACGGAACCGGCCAGGCCATGGGATTGATTATGGCCTCTGTTCTGGGGAAATTACCCGTCACCGGTATGCTGATTTGTGCAGGATTAATGGTTCCCGGTATCATCTTGGGACGATTGGGACTTCCCGATACCTCAAAAACTAAAAATCGTAGTCCGGATTATAGGGCTCAAACCCATGCGGTTCCGGCAAAGGGACCTGCAAGAACCCCTTTTTCATTAATTCGACATTATGAACATCTGTTTTCTTCAAAAGAAAAGCAGGACAAAGCCATATTGAAAAGTTCTTTCGGGCACTATATCATCACCTGGTTTTTAGTGATGTTCGGAACCTGGTTGATCTATAATTTCTATCCCCTTCTCATGCGTGAGGTCTTTCACTTTGACGCCACGATCAGCTCCATGTATTATGCGATTGCAGCTGCGATTGGCATCTTCTTTTACGCCCCGTCCGGAAGCTGGGCCGCAAAATTCGGTAGTAGAAAAGTTGTCTTTATCGGACTGATCATGACCCTAGTATCATTACTAAGTGTAACCGCCTTGATTTACGTCTCACAAGGCCTTCAAACAATTCTGGTCCCCCTCTTTTTTATCATTATGCCGGTTGCCTGGTCTCCACTTATCGTTGCAGGAACAGCTCTTGCCAGTGAGCTGACACCGGTTTCCCAGGGAACCGCCATGGGGGTATACAACGCAACAACTGCATTGGCAAGTGTAACAGCGGCTGTTGTGGGTGGCTTTATCGCTGAAAAGTTTACATACACGGGCGTTTGTCTGTTGGCTTCGGTGATGGTTATCATATCCGTGGTCTCTTTTTTGCCACTTTTAAAGAAAAAATAAGGAAGACGATAGAAACAATATGAAAAAGACAGAGGAATTACGATTTTCTCAGATCAAGCCGTTACGGTATATAATGAATCGATTTATTATCTCATCGATATTCCGGGCCATGTGGATTCCTCCTCAGAGATGGAACGGGCCATCCGTGTCATGGATTATGCCATCGTTATCATCAGCGGAGTAGAAGGGGTTGAAGGCCACACTGAAACCGTTTGGCGTCTGTTGAGAAAGCAACACATTCCTACGTTTTTCTTTATCAACAAAACCGCCTTTTCACCTGCTGCAGCGGTTCTGCTTTACAGGATACAGGTGTACTGGAATTTTCGGAAAAACTGGATTTGCTCACTGAAACCAGTTTTTCAAAGAGTGAGGAATTCTCCGGAACAGTCTACAAGATCCGTCATGATGACAAAGGGATACGGATAACCTTTATAAAGGCTTTAGCCGGGAACTTAACCGTCAAAGATAACATTTTCTATCCCTATAGAGAAAAAAGCATCACAGAAAAAATTAATGAATTCCGAATTTACAACGCCGAACAATATCAGACCAAGGATACGATTTGTGCCGGGGATCTTTTTGCAGTAACCTGATTGACAAAGGCATCCGTTGGCACTGGCCTTGGAGGTTTAAAAGAAACAACAGCCTATGAAATGATCCCCACTTTACAGTCAAAAGTGGTGTTTGATCAAAATTTGGATCCATTGGTTGTTTTAAAGGCCTTTGAAAACGCCTGCCACTCCGACAAGCTTTCTGTGGGTTATCAGAACCTGATACGCCAGCATCTGTTGGAAAAGGAACACCATGGCATGTTTACCGGGCAGATCCCACAACAAACACACCAGCGGGGGAGATTTTAAAGAAGCCACGTACCGGGCGATTCGACAGGGTTTGGAAAAAGCAAGGAACAGAGTTCTTGAGCCCTATTACACCTTCCGCATACAAGTCGATCTTAATCACATGGGCAGAGTTCTTTCGGATATACAAAAAGCCTCCGGAGATTTTGACCCTCCCATTACAGAAGCAAATAAAGCCATCATCACCGGCAAAGCCCCAGTAGCAACATTTATGGACTACCCCACTCAACCGGCGTCATTCACCCAAAGCAGAGGATTCATCAACCTGGTTTTTTCAGGTTATGCCCCCTGCCACAATGAACAAGAAATCATCGAAAAGACCCACTACAACAAGGACGCCGACCCGGAATACACCTCATCCTCCATATTTTGTTCAAAAGGCAAAGGCTACACCGTTCCTTGGGATCAAGCAGAAAGTGAGATGCATTGTCTTTAGTCCATGCTGTCCCTCGAAAATTTTGTAGATGCGTGTTTATTTCTCATAAAATACCTTCCCAACTCTTTTGATATGATCAATCAAATCTTCATTATCAATACGATCAAATATTGAAATATCAAAAGAATAAGGCAAGTAAAGGTTTTCAATCTCATCTTGAATGCCAAAAATCGTTTGGTTGGATAGTTTTTTTCCCAAAAGGGTGATATCTATATCCGAACCATTCCGGTAAGTGCCCATTGCCCGGGAACCGTAAAGAATGACCTTTTCAACAGCTGGAAATTCAGAAAAAATTCTTTTTAAATCTTTAATGAGCTTTTCATCCAAACCATACATTTATTCAACCTCTTTTTGCTTTTCTTGTTGTAAGCGCTCTGCAAGCTTTTGAAAAGCAGAAAAATAATGATTCACAATATCCTGGTAGATATCATCTGCCGTTTCTTCAATATATGTATGGCTCGACAGTTGTCTGCTTTTGATCATATTCATAAATACTTGTCCATCTTGAATCAGGCTTCTTTCAAAGGCAAGCCTAAAGGCATCACGACTACCTTGAATTTCCACCTCGCCTTTTGACCGGTAAAAGTCCCTTATAGTATTCCAGGCCAATTCATAAGTATACTCAAAAGACTGAATCAATCCCTGTTTTTCCAGTTTTGTCAATTCCCTTTCACCTGATAATTCAACTGCTTCATGTAAATTGGAAAGCGCTTTTTTGAAATTCGAGTACCGCTGAATCCATCTAATATCTTTTTTTATAATGCTCACCTCATTTCTACGAAATACTCTACCAAAAATAGTTCATGAATTTCCACTGACAATATAGTATATCAATAAACCCTTCTCACAAAATAATTTTATTTTATAAAAACATTGAAAAGCTCAGGGGATAACATCTGTTTTTGTTTGAAAAAGTTTAAATCCTATGATTTTTTGCTTTTTTAGGGTTTTTCCGTTTTTTGGAAATGGCTGTTTTTTCGGTGGAATCATATCATGTGATTGATTTTTCTCGTGGTTTTAAGCAAATAAAACATCATAAGAACATGTATTTCTGTGTTATAATAAATCGAAATGTGATTTGGAGGGGAAAAACAATGGACAAATTAAAATTGATATATGGTCTTCTCTTTTTAGTTTTAGGTGTCATTGCTTTGTTGGCCGCAATAAATGCCATTGAATTAAGTTGGGATTATTTTTGGCCTTTGTTTTTATTGATCCCCGGTCTAACTTTTGAATACAACTTTTTTTCAAAAAAAGGCAAACATTCTGGCGATGCCGGAATCCTTGTCCCCGGTGGAATACTAATAACCATCTCCATACTGTTCTATATAAACATCTTTTTTGGATGGCATTTAATGGAGCTCTTATGGCCTGTGTTCATATTGGCACCTGCTATCGGACTCTTCCAATTTTACCTCTTTGGCTCCCGAAACAAGGGCTTGTTGATTCCCGTCGGAATACTGACTGGAGTTGGGTTGTTTTCGTTAATTATTACAATGTTGAATATTGATTTCTTTATCTACATATTCTCAATCATTCTCATAGCAATTGGTGTTTACTTTATCTTCAAAGGTGTAAAACGACCTGAATAAAGATTTTTTAGGAGGTTATGTGATTCCATGAATGAAAGTGAAGAACGCTTGACCGAGGAAGAAATGGAATTAATTTTAGAAAAATACAGCCGGATCACCGGTAAATCCAGGTTGATTTTGGATTCAAACCAAAAACTAAAAAAAATGGTTGAAGACTATAAAGAAAAGCACGGTGAAGATATACCGGATGCTGAGGTTTTATTAGATTTTGTTCCATACCTTTTGGAAAAACTCGAAAAGGTACAAGAGGAATGAAAACCAATAAACAATATTGTTCTAAATTATTCGGTAATCTTAACGCTTTCTTTTTGCAAAGAAGAACAAAGAATAGAGAAGATTAGAATATTCATCAATAACAAAAGTTGAAGCAAGTGCAATTAAAGGAATAATCATTCATATTCACCCCCAATGACAACGGTTCCCTTTTCACCAAAAACTGAAATTGTCTCTTCAAGATTGTTTGGATAAATATTAGCAGTCCCCTCCAAAAGTCCGATGGTTCCATTCTTAAACTTCAAAATCCCCACACCAAAATCTTCCGTTTCGATGTAAGGGTGATTAAAATTACGGATTACTCCGTAAACAGACTCAAGGTCTCCTCCAAGTACCCATTGCAATAAATCAATGTTATGAGCACATTGGTTCATCAACGTCCCACCATCCAGTTCCCAAGTTCCTCTCCATACATCCTGCTTGTAATACCCGGCATTCCGGTTCCACAAAATCCTGGCAGTTGCATTGAAAATCCGTCCAAAGGCCCCTTCATCTATCTTTTGTTTCAATTCCTGAATAGGTTTGTTAAAACGGTTTTGTAAACATACCCCCAACTTCAACCCTTTTTCCCTGGAAAGAGAAACCATATATTCCAAATGATCCGTATCCAAAGCCATGGGCTTTTCTACCAAAACATGCTTGCCGGCATTTAAAAAATCTACAGTGACCTGGTAATGGTATCCCGATTCTGTGGCTATTGAAACAAAATCAATATCTTTGTCTAAAATCGAATCATACCCTTTAACAGCTTGCGTTTTCAACCCCGACAGTTCAAAATACTTATTCGCCGCATTTTCAGCTTTCTCAATGTTCAAATCACAACAATAAACCAACTCAACATCATCTTTATTATTCACATAAGCCTCAATATGTTTTTTGGTTCCTATTCTTCCACATCCGATAAGGGCCGCTTTTAGTTTTTGCATTTTCCACCCCGATAAACTCTTATTTAAAAAAGGATAAGCACAAGGCTTACCCCCTACATAATAACCATTATAGAAGAACGATGTTTTCCCTACCTATGTCCAAATCCTTCAACGAATTCTTCGTATCAAAGACGATATCACCATTCTCACAGACCATCTTATAATCCACATTCTTTTTGTGTCCTGTGGTAATCACAACGGCATCTGCGTTTTGAATGAGTTCTTTATTCAATTCAACTGTTTTCAAAATTTCTCCATTCCATTCAAATTCAGGAATATACGGATCCACAACAGAAACATCTGCCCCACCTTTTTCAAGATGATTCAACACCTGTAGCGCTGGTGATTCTCTCATATCATCTATCTCATTTTTATAGGCAATACCCAGCATAACAATTTTGGCACCATTTAAACATTTCTTTTTCTTGTTGAGTTCCTTCATCAGTCTCTCAACAACGTATTCAGGCATAAAATCGTTAATCTCACCCGCCAACTCAATAATTCTGGTATGGTAATTATATCTTCTAGCGATATATGTCAAATAGAAAGGATCGATGGGAATACAATGCCCCCCAACTCCCGGTCCAGGATAAAACGGCATAAACCCAAAGGGTTTTGTTGCGGCTGCATCAATGACTTCCCAGAGATTAATCCCCATTTTATGGGCAACAATAGCCATTTCATTCACTAAACCGATATTCACAATTCTGAAAGTATTTTCAAGAATCTTTGCCATTTCTGCTTCCTTCGGAGAGGAAACCACAAACACTTCTGCTTCAAGAACAGACTCATAAAGTGTTTTGGCAATATCCGTTGAAACTCCACCCACACCTCCAACAACCTTGGGAGTATTCTTGGTCTTATAAAGAATATTCCCCGGATCCACTCGTTCCGGACTAAAAGCCAAATAAAAATCCTTTCCACAAACAAAACCACTTTCTTCGAGAATAGGCTTCATGACCTCTTCTGTTGTCCCTGGATAAGTTGTGGATTCCAAAATAACCAAAACATCCTTATGCAAACGTTTTGCAGCTTCACGAGTAGAAGCCTCAACATACTGCAAATCAGGTTGTTTAAACTTATCCAAAGGTGTAGGCACACAAATTGCCATCACATCACATTCAGCTAACCGATCAAAATTAGTGGTTGCTTCCAATTTATGATTATTGACAATTTCTTCTAAATCCTCATTGACAACATCACCAATATAATTTTCTCCCAGATTTACCTTCTCTACTTTGTCAGCTTGAATATCAAATCCTAATACTTTAAACCCAGCTTTTGCTTTTTCAACTGCCAAAGGTAAACCGACATAACCAAGACCAAGTACCCCTATCTTTGCCGTTTTGTATAAGATCTTTTCTTTTAACATTCTATCCTCCCCCGCTCCTCTTTTACCTTCCCAAAATATTTTGCCGGAACCCCTGCAACAATCACGCCCGGTTTCACATCCTTTGTCACAACACTTCCAGCTGCCACCAGACAGTCTTCTCCAAGTACCTTTCCCGGCAAGATCGTGGCATTGGCTCCGATGCGTGCTGCCCTTTTCAGTGTGGGACCTTTAAATTGTTTTTTTCTCTCTTCAGTTCTTCCCAAATAATTATCATTGGAAAAAGTCACCATTGGGGCAATAAAACAATAGTCTTCAATGGTTGAAATGGCCGTGATATAGGCGTTGGTTTCTATCTTGACAAAAGCTCCGATGGTACATTTGTTCTCAACAGTCACACTCTTGCCAATAACCGTCTTCTCCCCAATGGTTACTTCTTCTCTCACAGAAGCCATATCCCCAAGAAAACAATAATTGCCAAGTTTGCAACCACTGTAAACCACACATCCCGCACCAATCTTAACGCAATCGCCGATCACGAGGGGGGGTAAGGCTTGTATCTGCAGTTGTTGCACTGACAGCTGATCTAAACGGTTGTTTCCCAAGTACCGTATTATCCGCAACAACCACATCATCCCCAATAACAGTCCCCTCATGAATCACCACGTTATGCCCAAAACTGCAATTTTGTCCTATCGTCACATTTTCTTCAATAATCACATTGTGCCCTTTAATCATATAAAAACTCCCTTTATCCCGTTCACAACATACTCAACTTTTCTTTCTTTCATCTCCGGGAAAATGGGTAATGCCAACGTCTCAAAACAAGGTTGAAGATGGAGCGGTTTGGGATAATAAATGGACGTTCCGATCTCCTTTTTCGTCAAAAAATCTCTCAATTTATCCCTATTGCCTTTCTTTAATCGAATAACATACTGATGATACACATGGCTGCCATCATCTTTCGCATCCGGAAATGCAATAAACTCCCTTAAACCTTTTTCTTCAAACAATTGAGCGTACTTGAAGGCGATGTCTATTCTCTTTTCAATAAACACATCCAAATGTTTAAATTTCACATTCAAAATGGCCGCCTGGACTTCATCCAGTCGTGAGTTAATGCCAACTGTTTCATGGAAGTATTTTTCCTTGGAGCCGTGTTTTCTCAAAACAGAACACTTTTCAGCAATGGTGTCGGAATCCGTTACGATCATTCCGCCATCTCCATAAGCTCCTAAATTCTTTGTTGGAAAGAAGGAAAAGGTAGCAGCGTCTCCAACTGATCCGGATCGTATGTATGTGCCATCTATATATCGCCATTTTGACCCGATGGATTGGGCACAATCTTCCAGAATGGCAATGGAATAGTCTTTCTTTATTCTTTCCAGTCTTTCCAAGTCAACCGTTTGTCCAAAGATATGAACCGGGATCATGGCTTTGACTTTTTCTTGATGATTCTTATCTTGTAATATTGTTTCCACCTGATTCAAATCCAGGTTAAAGATCACCGGATCGATATCCACGAATACAGGCGTTGCTCCAAGTCGTGTGATACAGCTAACGGTGGCAAAGAATGAGTAGGGTGTGGTGATGACTTCATCACCTGCTCCAATACCCAGGGCTTTTAAAGCGATAAATAAGGCATCGGAGCCGTTGGCTACACCCACGCCATGTTTGATATTTAAATACTTGGCTATGGATGTTTCAAGTGCTTTTACATTTGGCCCCAAGATGACTTTACCTGAGCGAATGACTTGATCGATCTGTTCCAGAATTTCTTCTCTTATGTCTTCATATTGCTGTGTTAATTCAAACAACGGTACTTTCAATATTATCCCCCCATCCCTACAAGTTTTACACTCCCAAGATCCGTAATTTCAAAACAAAATATATTCTTTAAACCAATTTCAATCGCCTTTTTAAACATCTTCCCCGAATGCCTGAAAGAAGCAATCACTATTCCATCATATTCTAATTCTCTTACGGATTCAGGAGAAACAACAGAAAATCCATGAAATTGATCATTCTGCTTTGAAGAAGAATCATCCACAAACCCCAATATATCAAAATCCTCAAACTGCAGTACTTCAGCAATGATTCCACCAACAATACCCGCACCATAAAGAAAAAGCCTTTCAATATTGTTCTTCCTAATCTCAGTCAAAACTTCAAAAAAGATATCATGGGCTTGTGAATAAAGACTAGAAACTTCATTTAAATAGGCTATCGTCAAAAATTGAAGACGAAACTTGCCCTTTTTAGTTAAATAATAACGCATATTCCTGTGATTCTCTCCTTCTTTTAACAACAAACCATCTTGTTCTAATTGATAAATATACCTGTTCACCATACTCGGAACATTTCCAGTCGACTTCGATAGTGAACCTTGTGAAATATCTGGTTCCTGAGAAATCATTCTGAGTAGATTCATCTCCCTATAATTCCATATTACACCTCTTTGTTCATACACTGTGTGTATAATGCACAAAAACAAGGATTTTGTCAATTCCAATAAAATCCTCGTATTCTTTTTATTCCTTATAATTCACCTCATAAAACCTCAAATACTCCCCTGAAATAACCTTCTCCATCCATTCTCTATTATCAAGATACCAGTCAATCGTCATCTCAATGCCCTCATCAAACATCACCGTTGGTTCCCATCCAATTTCTTTTTTAATAAGGGAAGGATCAATGCCATAGCGTCTATCATGCCCAAGTCTGTCTTTCACATGTTTGATCAAATCAGAGTTGATAGCTTTATCTCCTGTTTTTTCTCTGAGAATATCCAATATCTTATTGACAATATATACATTCTCTCTTTCATTATGTCCACCAATATTATAGACTCTTCCTGGTTCTGCCGTTTCAAATACCATATCAATAGCTCGACAATGATCTTCTACGTATAACCAGTCTCGGATTTGTTTACCATCTCCATATACGGGTAATGCTTTATGATTCAAAGCATTGTTAATCATCAAGGGAATTAATTTTTCAGGAAATTGATAGGGTCCATAATTATTCGAACATCTTGTGATGTTCACAGGCATACCAAAAGTATCATAATAAGCCTTGCAGATTAAATCTGCAGAGGCCTTTGAGGCAGAATAAGGACTGTGAGGATCAAGAGGTGTATCTTCTCTAAACAACCCAGTGGAACCAAGAGCCCCATATACCTCATCTGTTGAAACCTGTAGAAACTTCTTACCAGATAACCAATGCCCTTCTTTGTACCAAAACTTTTTTGCAACATCCAATAGATTCTGTGTTCCCAAAATATTCGTCTTCAAAAAAATTTGAGGATCATGAATGGAACGATCCACATGGGACTCAGCGGCAAAATTCACAACGCCATCAATCTCATATTTTTCAAACAGAGTAGATATAGCTTCCGTATCACAAATATCCACCTTGTGAAATTCAAACCGTTCATTCTCAAGTGCCTCTGAAAGATTTTCAAGGTTTCCAGCATACGTAAGAGAATCAATCCCCAGAATCTTTCTTTCAGGATATCGATTTAAGTAATAATAAACAAAATTACTACCTATAAAACCAGCTACCCCCGTAACCAATAGTGTCATTTTTATTCCTCCTAAAAATTTTTTTCTTTATTTCTTTCTCGGTTTGATTAATCCGAATATATCTTTTGCAATAAACAATAAGTTTCTAACATGCTTTCGATTAAAAATTAATATTAAAAGAAAGATAATTATTTCCAAAACATAGAAATTGAAAAAGACTGATATAGTCGCTAATGAAATGATCAAAGCAATATTGACAAAGTAAAAAAGTAGATCGAACTTAAACCACATTTTTCTCGAAATTAAAGTCTTAAGCCAAAAAAACGCTACAAAAGAAATACCGGTAGAGATTGAAGCTCCCAGTGTTGGTTGATTCTTTTTCTGTTCTGGTGTATAATCTTTCATGGCGTATCCTCCTTTTTGCCCTTGAGGCAGGTTTTTTTATTGGTTAGGTTTAGGATACGCCATTTTTGTTTCTTTTTCAACTCTTTTTTCCCTCATTCCACACATTTTGAGTATAACTCCTGAATAACTCAGAGCCCTTAATAATTAGTCCCCGAGTGGGCTGTCCCCTTGGTTAGTAGCCGCTTATTGCTCCAGAATCTCAACATGGTCTTTAAAGGCGAGGATGATGTGTTTGTGTATGGTTGTTCCTTGTGCCAGTCGTTGGAATTTTTGGTCTTGTTCGTATCGTTTGATCTGGTCTTTGGCTTCTTTTATTTTTTCTTTGGGGTCTTCGTTGTCTTTGATGTACTTCAATTCCCAAATCTGGGAGTTTTTGATGTTGTAACGGGTGTCGGGAACCAGAACCATACTTGTGTGCAGTTTTGTTTCTTCAACACTGCGAGGGACTTTTTTGTCTTTTAAAAAATCCCCCATCTCTAATTCGGAGTAGGGAATGTAAATCTCATTCATGGACAGAAATGACAGAAAGATCATTTTAATGTGCTTTTCTTCCATTTTGATCAGGTCTCTGTTGGAGATGTATTGCATCACTTTGTCGTAGGCGTATTCGATGAAGGCTTCTGGGTTGCCTGTTTCTGCCAGTGTTTGAGTTGCTTTTGTGATGGAGTAGATGTCTACGGTGTCTCCCAGGGCACGATTGACTTTTCGGTAGATGTATTGCCAATAGATTTCTTTGATGACCAGGTTCGGGACTCTGAGTTTGACGTTGGCCAGGATGGGTTCGTCGATGGTGAGCATGCCCATGTAGAACATGAGTGAGATGAGTTCGTCTTTGTTGGTGATGGCTTCTAAGGGGAACATTTCGATGAGTTTGGTGATGATTTCTTCCTCTTCCAGGATTTGTTCGATTTTGCTTCCCTCTTGAAGTCTGTCTTCGTTGATTAGGCGCTGTATTTTACTATAGTCGGTCTTTACGTTCATATCAATAAGCTTGTTGGGGTATTCTCCATTCTGAAAGTATTTCATAAAATGTAGAACCATATCGGGATTGTACAATCGAGTTTGAGCATCTTCGTTAAAAAGGTACCCGTTGTAATAGTTTTTCATATCTTCAAGGGCCTTTGTTCTTTTT
>JAYEGQ010000103.1:0-3535 GCA_034659095.1 Thermotogota bacterium | reverse complement strand
TTATGAGCAAATGTTGACCTGCCTTTTCAAGCTTATCATAGACCTGTTCCAAATTATCCGTTTTTTCGATGGATACACTTTGCTGTAAGCCCATGTCTCCAGCATCCAATTCCTGGGCAATTTTCATTATGGTGATACCCGTTTCACTTTCTCCATTCTCAATGGCACGTTGTATAGGTGCTGCACCTCTGTAATTGGGCAAAAGAGAGGCGTGAACGTTATAAATACCCATTGTTGGTAAGTCGATAACTTTTTTCTTGAGAATCTTACCAAAGGCAACCACGATGATCACATCGGGCTTTAATTCAACTAATTGCTCAAATCCCTTCTTCAAATTCACCGATCTGGGTTGAAAAACCGGGATATCGTATTTAATAGCCATTTTTTTCACAGGAGTAGACCTGACAGCAGAGCCTCTGCCGGACACCTTATCCGGTTGTGAAAAAACACCAACAACGTTGAATCCAGCCTCCATAAGCGCTTGCAAATGTGAAGCGGAAAAATCCGGCGTACCCATGAAAACGATTCTCATAGACTTATCCGGCATTCATATACACTTCTTTGGCCTTTTCTTTAATGATATCCAATTTCTTTTTTAACAACCGCTTTTTGAGTTTACTGATATGATCGATAAAGAGGACCCCGTTTAAATGATCTGTCTCATGTTGAATAATTCTTGCCAAATAGCTGGAAACTTCCTCTTCTTTTTGGGTTCCATCAACCAACTGATACCGGACCTTTATCATCTTTGAGCGTTCCACATTTTCAAATATATCCGGAATGGATAAACAACCTTCTTCGGCAATGTCTTTTTCATCTGAAAAATAGGTTATCTCGGGATTGATAAAAGCCCTCCAGCCTGAGCCGGAACCATCGTCCTCAATAAAAATCTGCTTTTTCAGTCCAACCTGAGGTCCTGCCAAACCAGCACCATCTTCCTTGTACATGAGTGTGGCCATATCTTCTATAATTTTGTGTAATTCTTCATCAAACTCGGTGACCTTCTCGGTCTTTTCCCTTAAAACCGGGTCACCGTAAAACCTTAATTTCATTTCCATTTCATCATCCTTCCATTTTCTTCAAATCCTGATACCATTCATGATCATACATAAAAACCGTCAACGGCGTCACCGATACAAAATTCTTTTGTATGGCGATCCAATCACAGTCTTCAGGTAATTCTTCCTCTTTGATATCTCCCATCAGCCAGAAATAGTCATTGCCATAGGGATCCTTTCTCTTTTCAAAATAATCGTCAAAACGCCTGGAACTTTGCTTTGTATAATGAAAACCTTTAACTAAATCGTATTGAACCGAAGGAACGTTGATATTCAATGCCCCAAATCGTTTGATTGTTTTAACATCAAACTCCTTTAAAAAATCCACCAGGAACAAACCCGCCGTACAAAAATGCGGCTCCTTTGGGTTGATACTGGAGATGGCAATAGAAGGGTAGCCCATAATCGCACCCTCTAGGGCTCCTGAAACTGTCCCTGAATATGGAATATCCGTTCCCAGGTTGGCTCCCCGGTTAATCCCCGAAACAACCAAATCCACATCTTTTCCAGCCAATTCCAGGATTCCTATTTTAACGCTGTCAGCCGGTGTGCCTGTCACGCCATATCCAAAGAAATCATCCTTTTTATAAATCTTTTTTGCCCAAATAGGTTTGCGCAAAGTAATCGCGTGTCCTGTGGCACTTTGCTCTGTATAGGGAGCTGAAATTACCACTTCATGTCCCGCTTCTCTTAAGCAATCATTTAAACAAGCAATTCCTTCTGCGTGTATACCATCATCATTTGTTATTAAAATCTTCACTTTTCTACCTCTTTTCCATTTCGTAATACGATTTCAACGAAACTTATAATATTCTATCATTAAGATTATATCATGATTTGTACGTGTTATAATAACATGATTCCACTGCAAAAAGGGTAATTTCGTAGTCGTTTTCTCAAAATCAAACGATATCTTACTCACGGGAGCACACACCGGTGCTCCCGCAGGGAAATAACAGTTGATTTTTACACTGGATTTTTTAGGAGAGTGGTTATCTTGAAGAGATGGTGTGCCATTATTATCATCCTTCTCTTAACGGGAATTGCGTTTTCAGCATACATTAACAATCGCATCATTGACAACTGGTCAGGATACGGCATGGCTTATTATTCTTACGAGGATAATGGAAACACCGTCTTTAAAACCATGTACCATTATCAACCCTGGGGATCCACAATGAACTTCTATTATGTTCCGGTTATGAACAACATCACCCTGGAACAACCGTCTCCCCCTTCACTTAGACGAAATTCCGAAAAAGAACTCATCATCATCTTCTGGCTATACAGAAACGGTATCTTTTCATTACAACACCACGTCTTGGATGCCTACAGAAGAATTACCTCTAAGAGTCCAAAAGGAGCTGCCGGTTTTGAAACACCATATTCCATAATGAGATTGGATTGCCAGGATGACAAAGATGTGTTTTATATTTCTTTGACGGAATATCCGAAATAAGTACATAAAAAAAAAGGGCAGTCCAAAAACCACCCTCTCAAAACCTTTTATTCAAATACTTTAAAAAGAGTCAATCAAAAGTCACTATCTCACAAAATCTACCAGCGAAGTCATCATCACATTAGCACCAGTTTTAAGGGCTGCCTGAAGAACGGTTTGCTGGTTTTGTAGATTTGTATATGTCTCCAAAAAATCTGCATCTTGTTCCTTAGATACGTATTCTGTTAAAAAGGTCGTGTACTCCTCAAAACGGTTAGTAGACATCTCCAAAAATCTTTCAGAAGCACCGTTTTGGGCTGTAGTTTGCTGAATGTTGTATTCAAAACGCTCAACTTTTTCCAAGGCAATGTTGTTAAGATAATCCTGTGGATCTTCTTTGTCCAGATTCTTGACAATATTATCCAGAAGGTTAAAAACGCTTTCGTTACCGTCCACTACAAATGAATCGTACACGGTCATCCCGTATTTAAAATTATATCCTCCCAAGTTAACACTTTGTGGGATATCGGCTTTTGGTGCCAGATTGATTGAACCATCATCATTGACCGGTGGAGTTGATGAATCCGCACCACCGAAGATATGTTCACCACCAAGATTGGTGTTTGCCAACTGGATCATCTGGTCTTTGATCTTAGTGATTTCCTGAGAAATCGTTTTTCTGTCTTGAGGTGTTAATGTCCCGTTAGCTCCTTGAACGGTTAACTCTCTTGTTCTTGTTACAAGAGCGGACATCTCTTGCGTAACCTTATCATACATCTGTAAATAAGTACTGACTGTATTCCCGTTTCGCTTTGACTGCTCCATTTCTCTCAATCTGGAACTTGCATTTGAAGCTCTTGTTGCAACAACGGCATCATCGGAAGGATACCTCACCTTCAATCCAGAAGAGCCTTGTTCGTGTAATTTAGCCACACGCGTATAATCCCGGGTGATGTCCTGTAATATTGTATTGTGTAACATTGAATGATTTACTCTCATCTTATAACACCTTCTTGTAATTAACCTTGACCGTTAAAAA
>JAYEGQ010000102.1:0-3548 GCA_034659095.1 Thermotogota bacterium | reverse complement strand
ATAGAACAGGAAGCTGTTAAAATGATTCAGACCGATAATTTAAAAATAGAATATCGGGAAGATGGTACGTGGATAGAGGAACCGTCCAAAAAGTTGGACATATAGACATTTTTTCCTTGACTTTTTGTTAAGAGTGTAGTATAGGGAATATTAAATAAAACAAGTAAACACTTTTCCCTTGCCTCCTTCTTTATTGTACGCTGGGATTCCTGGTCAGTTTCCTGGCGTACAGCCTCCTATCATAAGGGAGAACTGGAAAAATTAACGGGAGGATTGCATGAAAAGACTTCCACAATTCAAGATATATAAAAAAGCAGGAGCAATGCAGTTCAGTTTGGTACCTGCCTATGATGATGAAAAAGACAAATTTCGACAGGCCAAGGGATTTGTAATGCTGGAAATGGCTAATTCAACCGGCCAGCAGCAAAAAGGATTACCGGCCTGCAACTGGGATGAAAAAATCACCATGAAGCTGAACGACAAGGACCTTGCTGATTTCCTGACTGCCCTGAAAATTGGTAAGGGGGAAATTGTTCACGATCCTAATGCCGGGAAAGTCGATGGCGATAATGGAGGGAAAAACGGTTATAAAGTGCTATCCATTCAGAAGGGGCCGACCAGCGGATATTTCGTTAACATGTCTTACCAGGGAAAGACCGTAAAGAGTTCGCTGGATGATAGTGAGGCCGGGCGCCTCAGGCTATTGTTTATGTCGGCAATACCAAGTATTTATGGGTGGTGATGTAGGTTAGGGGATATTTTTGATTATGACAAGTGATGATCATGTAAATCTAAAAGAGACCCAGAAACAACGATATATTGTTATGGGTACTGATTTTGACAAACAGAGAGCAAAGAACAGTTATTTTTGCCAGATTACAAAGATGTGCATGAGGAAGGCACAAACATTGGCAAAAAGTAAAAGTGGCAGAGAAGGTATGCTGGATTTTTCTGCAAGTGAACCTTGGTTTTCAATAGCCAGCGTGGGAGGGGTTATGGAAATAACAGCTAAAGAATTAGAAAAAGTTAATGAGGAAGTAGAGGAATCAAAAAAAATACTTCAAAAATTATCCAACGAAATAAATCAGACATACGAGTTGGTGGAACCAGAGTTATTGAAAACGATTAAGCGTATCCGGGATGCGAGACAGACGGTATCTATGGAATTGCAGGGATCGCTATCCATAATGAGAGATGTGCGGAAGTTTTTCTTGGAATCAGACTATGAAAAGGAAGTTGAGAGACTTGAACGATTTGTTAATTTAGGTGAAAGAATGCGAATCCTGATAAAAGATGGAACGATGGATGCGCTAATTGATGCAAGTATAAAATTGGCCATAAAGGAGTAGAGAATGGCGAAGAAAAATTGGAAGGAGAAATGATAATTAAAGTACCTGAAAAATGTTTAGTCTGTGGTGCAGGTTATCTTGGCGGGCATGAACTCCCAACCAAACCAATGAAAGAAGGTTTACGAGTTTTCTACACGTGTGGAGCCTCGATGTCAGTGAAGATATTGGATGAGAACACTTACCAGATATTATACAAGAATTGTGCAGGAGAAGAGAAATGAACTGGTTTTCGGCTGACTATCATTTCAACCACAAAAATATAATTGAATTTTGTGGTCGTCCTTTTGAAGATATAACTGAAATGAATAAGGCTATTAAGGAGAGACACAACAGTAGAGTGAAGAGGGGAGACACAGTTTATTTCTTAGGAGATTTCGTTTTTGGTGCAAGTAAGATAGAGATAAGGAGATTGATAGAAAGTCTTAACGGAGATTTTGTATTCATAGAAGGAAACCATGATAGGAAGAACAAGAGTAAATCAATGCTCAAAAAGGCGGAGATTGAGGGATTTGGGAAGAGGATTCAGCTAGTACACAGACCTCAAGACATAGATGAGGGATATGATTTTTATCTATGTGGTCATGTTCACGAGCATTGGAGGTTCAAGGAGAATATCTGCAACGTGGGGGTGGATGTTTGGGATTTCTATCCTGTTCATATGAAGCAAATTTTGAAAGCTTATAAAAGGTGGAGGAAAGATGGAGATAATAGAGAAGGTATCAGAAGAGAAAGAAGTAGTGGTTGGGCTGGTTTGTAATAAGTGTAAGAAGGAGTTTGGAAAAGATGATTTTTTAGAACTACAAGAATTTCATCGTATTAGATTTGTGGGAGGCTATGGTTCTGTTTTTGGTGATGAGGCAGAAATTGAATGTGATCTTTGTCAACATTGTTTAAAGAAACTCATAGATGGAATTTACAACGAGGCATAGAATGACTAACCAAAAGGAGTTAAAGCCGTGTCCCTTTTGTGGTGGCAAGGTGCTTATTTGTGTCCCACTGGAGGGTGTATCAGGTTACGTCATTAGATGTGAACTTCCGGGATGCTGTGAAAAGTCATCGAGACGTGACGAGACAACCAAAGAAGATTTAGAAAAATTAATAGAAAGCTGGAACAATCGTTCCGGTGTTATTGATGACCTGCTTAACGTAGTCGAAGGTTGGAAGGTGTTAAAATATCATTCAGGATATTGGCGGATGTCCTGTATGAAGGGCGAATCACTTCGGACATTTACGTCTGACAGTGCTGTAGGGGCTGTTAATCAGGCAGTATCGTGGGGGAGCAGGTGATATCGCTTGAAAAGAAAATGGCCAGGACGATTAGAGAAAACAGGAAAACCATTTCCACTGTCGGGCACTCAATGGAAATGAAGACTTATATCTTCGGTTCTGGTTATGATCACAATGCAAGGATCAAGGCAGTCAATCTCGATCAAGCCATTAAGTTATTTTGTATCCAAGAGCTCTTTCCTGAGAATTTTGTCGATTCAGATTTCGTGGAATCTTCAGAATATTCCTCTGCTCTTAGTAGGTATGTGAAAGTTTTCAAACCAGATACAAAACCTACAATTTTCATATATGAAGGGGAGGGGGGAGAAAGAAAGGAAATAGGCAAACTTCTCCTTTCCCAGGCTCTCGAACCAGACTATCAGAAGCTTGTGCCAAAGCAGGTGTTGCTCGATAGTGAGCGTTCTGCGGAACCAGAAGAAACTACTTTGCCCGTTTTAGGGGATTCTACATCTATATCAACATACAATAAGATTCAGTTAAGGCAGAAACATGATCAAATCTTACTGAAGAAAGCCAAGATGGAACAGATGGTTCACGAATTGAATGTTTCTATGAGTGCGCTAAAAAAAGAGCTCGCAAGAAAAGCTGAACTCATCTACGCATTCGAGACGTTTCTTGGTGTGCATGAAAAGGTATATCAATTATTAACAGGTATGCAAGCAGCTGAAGATGAACCCCTGGCTATTTATCAACAAGTTCTCTATATGGACGAAGAGATTGGCGCCTGGGAAGATGGGGGAATCGACTTTAAAGATCTCGATAAATTCGATGCCTGGGCTGTTAAGAATTATGAACGTTACCTATATCGAGAAAAGGCAATATGCGTTTTCCAGGTCAGAAGATATAAAAAGGATTACGGCACTGATGCATTTACCGACGTGCTGCTTAATGCAGAGAATTTTAAGACATATT
>JAYEGQ010000101.1:0-3557 GCA_034659095.1 Thermotogota bacterium | reverse complement strand
AAAGGGTAATTTCGTAGTCGTTTTCTCAAAATCAAACGATATCTTACTCACGGGCGGACACATCGGTCCGCCCCTACAAAAACGTGAAAACACCTTAAATGATGTCATCCGCATATCTGACAATTCGGATGCCTTTGGCTTTCATTTTCTGATCAAAGTCATCTAAAATGAATACTATCAGGAACTATAGAGTAATCTTGTTAACATATAACCGGTTTTATTGTGATATTATCTTATAGAAAATAATATGGGAGGGGTTATATGAAAAGGTCATCTGTTGTTATGTTTATTCTTTTATCCATTCTTTTTGCAAGTTGTACTTCAACTTTATCAATATTTAGTGAACCTTTAGGAAAAACAAATTTTAAGATTACTGATTTTAAAGAAGTTAAAGAGTGAGTTTTTGACCAATATGGGGCGTTTGTTTGAGATGGATTTTCCTACTGAGAATGATCTCTATATTGATTATCGTGACCTTGCTTTTACTAACTTTGCTTTGGATATCTTGTTCTATTTTAGAGAGAATGAGAATGAGCTCAGTACATTGCTAATTAAAGGTGCTTCTTATTTCACAGGGAATCAACCTTTCAATAATTTGTTTTATTCAGCAGTGGAAAATTTCTACTGGGAAGATTTAACATTAACGACGAAGGAATCATGGGAAAAGTTTTCTAAATTGTGGGATTACATCGCTAATATTTCTTATCCAAAAGAGGAAGTAAGATTAAATGATGTATTCCAAGAAACATATTTAAGACTACCGAATATCGGGTGCGTGATTAACCTGGCTGATATGGTTATGGCTTTTTTCATTGACGTTTTTGGTTTTGAATCAAATTATACCAACGAATTGGGAAGAACACCTTATACAAGTATGTATCAATTATTAGCAGAAACGAGCAATCATGAAGGAGATATATCCATTAGCAGGTCGCTAAGTTTATCCGCAGATGAAATGGATATGTCAATTCCAGAAGGCTTTGAGATCAGTATCAATAATTTGAAGATAACAGGAAACACAATGATAATTGATGTGTTAAGAGCTTTAAAGCCGGGATTATTAACTTCTCCAATTACTCTGAATATTTTCTATTCTGATGAAAAGGAGTATTTACAGGGGGAAGAGATTAAAGACATAGGGTTTAAAATCACTTTTCATACCAAACTCAGTTTCCCGGACTTATCACAAATGACAACAGCGAAATCAAATATTTCTATTAACGGAGAGCTTTTGGAAGTACTTATTGATAAAAATATCTGGGAGTATGTTTCAGATCCCAATAATCTTACTAAAGAAAACTTTGACGATTTATTATTCGAGATTGCAGATCACATAGCTTTCCTAAATATAACAGATGACTATAGTGGTTCTGTATCTCTACGTTTTGGAGATGCTAATTCTTTTTTGTTGGAATTTGAGTTAATGGAGATTACTTTATGGGATCTTTTAAAGCTTTATTTAAATTAGCATTTCCCGAAGGGACGTTCCCTTGGGTTGAGAAAATTGACTTCAAAAAGGAGTGGATATGAGTACATTTGATAGCACTAAAAATTCTTTGGAGAATATTCTAAACAAAATTTGTTCCGGTAAAATTCAATTGCCGGATTTTCAGCGTGGGTGGATTTGGGATGACAACCATATCAGGGATCTTTTAGTAAGTGTTGCTCGTTCTTTTCCTGTGGGTGCTGTTATGATGTTGGAAACCGGTGGAGCGATGCGTTTTCAGACAAGACCCATCGAAGGACTGGAAAAGTCAAAAGCGAAGGATTCAAAACCTGAAAAGTTGATTTTGGATGGACAACAACGTCTCACCACTTTAACTCAAGCGATTGCTCTTACAAGCCCTGTGAATACCCGGACAAGTAAAGGTAAAGAAATAAAAAGACATTACTATTTTGATATACAGCAAGCCTTGGCAACACCTAATGATTTGGATATTGCAATTATTGGGGTGGATGAAAATAAACAAATTCGCAAGAATTTTGGCAGAGATATTGTACTTGATCTATCTACAAGAGAAAAGGAATGCGAACAATTGTACTTTCCATGTGATCAAATAATGAATTCTGACAAGTGGGAAATGATGCTTTACGAGGTTGCACCTGACAATTTTCCCAAATTTATGGTATTTAGGAGTAAAATCCTGGATTCTTTTAGGCATTATCAACTTCCCATTATTGAATTACATAAAGAAACAAGTAAAGAAGCTGTTTGTATAGTCTTTGAAAAGGTCAATACTGGTGGGGTTCAACTGTCGGTATTTGAGTTGATCACTGCCAGTTATGCGGCAGATGGGTACAATTTGCGAGATGACTGGTATGGTTCTGATTTACGGCAAGTGGAATCACGAAAGGAAAGAATTGCTCAGGATCCGTTGTTATCCAAAGTCGAAGCTACTGACTTTTTGCAAGCGATTACACTACTATATACCAGAGATAGGAAAAAATCAGATATCAAAGAAGGCAAATCCGGGAAGCAGGTTCGCCCGGTAAGTGCCAAAAGAGCAGATGTGATTGATTTACCACTTAGTGCATGGAAAGAACTTGCGGATCAGGTGGAACAGGGGTTTAAACTGGCAGGGAAATTTCTTAAGAAGGAGTCCTTTTATTCACAAAAGGAAATCCCTTACAGTACCCAAATTGTTCCGTTAGCTGCCATTTTATCTTATTTGAAAGACAGATGGCTGGAACCGAAAATCTACGATAAGCTCTCTAAATGGTTCTGGTGCGGGGTATTGGGAGAATTGTACGGTGGTGCTGTGGAGACCCGTATTGCCAATGATTATGAGCAGTTGATCAATTGGTTTGAGGATGATGAGAGTCTTCCTCGAACGATTTTAGATGCCAATTTCCAAACGGATAGGTTCTATACACTAAAATCCCGTTTAAGTGCAGCGTATAAAGGGATTAATGTGTTGGTTTTAAGAAATGGGGCAACAGACTGGTACTGGAAAGCAGGGATTCAGGAGTTGGATGTTGACGAGGTAGCGTTGGATATTCACCATATTTTCCCTAAAGATTGGTGTCAAAAGCACAACATCTCAAAGGACACATATGATTGCATTTTAAACAAAACGCCTCTTTCATACCGGGCCAACCGGAAAATTGGCGGATATGCCCCTTCGGTTTATTTACCCAAACTTCAACAGGAGAAAAATGTAGAACTGTCAGATTCTCAAATGGACTCTATTCTTCAAACCCATTTGGTTTCTGCCAATTTCCTTAGAACAGATGATTACGAGGGTTTTATCCAAGACCGCTCCGAGAAGTTAAAGCAACTAATTGAAAAGGCCATGGGGAAAGAGGTTAGTGAGGCAGAGGATATCGCTTGAAGTAAAAACCAAACAAACACACCGATAGGGACGGGGGGGGTTGTGCAGTCAGTTTTTACAAAAAGACCTGCCCCTATCAAACTCTGCGAATCTTTGAACAGACATTCCGCACCGATTACCCACAAAAAGAGATTTAGCTCCAAGAAGTGTAAATTAACTACATACTAATCATGTTGTACATATATCTTCAGAGTAAAACACACTGTTTTTTAAACAAAGGCTCTG